>NZ_JBHWIR010000200.1:0-3273 GCF_042731835.1 Kitasatospora sp. NPDC059817
GGCGCGCGCGCCCCCCCGCCGGGAGGGGGCCCTTGGGGGGGGTGGGCGCCAGCCGGGGGTGATTGCCGGTGTCGAGGTCGTAACCGACCGCCGCGACCGGTCCGCCGCCGTTCGCCGGGACGAACGTGGTGACCATCGTGCGGTTCTGGAAGAACACCTCGGGGGTGGCCGAGAACGTGCCGTGGGCGACGTCCAGCCGGCCGCCGTCGCCGACCACCGGGATCTCGGCGGCCGGGTCGCCGCCCGCGCCCCAGGCGAACACCCGGTCGTCCTCCGGCTTCTCGCCCGTGGTGAGGACGACGGACGGCTCGGCGGACAGCACGCTCACCGTCTTCGGCCGGTTGTTCAGGCCCCTCCACCAACTGACCTTGCCGTCCGCCGTGTTCAGCGCGACGGCCTGGTCGGCGGGGGTCGAGTCGGCGCAGGAGGAGGCGACCAGCACGGTCTTGCCGGTCACGCCGCCGGACAGGGTGCAGAACTTGCCCTGACCGGTGTACTGCCAGACGTCCTTGCCGTCCGCGGACTCCCAGGCGACCGCCCGGTCGTCGCCGACCGCGATCACCTTGTCCTCGGTGACGCCGATCCTCGCGCCGTACGCGCCCTTGGCGTCCGAGACGGTCTTCGTCCACGCGGTCTTGCCGGTCTTGGTGTCCACGGCGGCGACCAGCGTGCACGGGCTCTTCGGGTCGGCCTGGGCCCGGAACAGCACCGCGCCCAGCCCCGCCTGGTTGACCCCCGCCGACAGCCCGCACGGGACGGCCCCGGCCGCCGGTGGCTCGACCGACCAGACGGGCTTGCCGGCCGCGAGGTCGTAGGCCCGCACACCGGCGGCGTCGGCGCGGACCACCGCATCGGCCAGCAGCCAGCTGCCGACCAGCGTGTCGTCACCCGACGACCCGGACGCGGCGGGCTGGGCGGACCACACCTTGGTGTGCGCGACGGCGAAACCGGGCTCCCCGCCGCTGGTCGCGGCCGCGCTGCCGCCACCCTCGGCCCCGACCATCAGGCCGGCCGCGACCAGCACGCCCAGCGCGGCCACCCCGGCGCCGGTGCGCACCAGCAGGGTCCGCCGGCTGGGCACGTGCTCGCCGGTGAGCACCGCCCCGGCGGCGGCCCGGGCCCTGGCCGAGAGCGAAGAGCCCGCCTGCGAAGAACCCGCCCCCGGAGAGCCTGCCTTCGGGGAGCCCGCCTTCGAGGACCTGCCCCGACGGGCGGCAGCCCGCGACGGCGCGACGGGCGCGGCCTCGGGCGTCGTGCCCGGCACGGGCTCCGGCTCCGTGGACGGCTCGACCGGAACGGGCTCGGCGTCCTCGATGTGCACGTACCCGTCGGCCGAGTACTCCGCCCCCACCGGGACGTACAGCCCCTCCCCCGCAGGCTGCTCCTGGACGGCGTACGGCGCGTACTGCTGCTGCCCGTGGTCCGGGTGCGGGTGGTACGGCTGGTACTGCCCCTCGGCGTAACCGCCCTGGACGTAGCCGCCCTGGACGTACCCGGTCTGCCCGTACTGCGGGTCCTGCCCGTACGGCTGCGGGTACGGCAGGTCCTGCCCGTACCCGCCCTGCCCGTACGCCCCCTGGCCGTAGCCCGACGTCGTCTGCCAGTACTCCTGCTGCGGGTGGTCCTGCGGGGGCTCCTGCGGCTGCGGCTCCTGGTGCCCGCCGACCGGCCAGGCCTGCTGGCCCTGGGGGTACCACGGCTGCTGCTGGGCGTCTCCGAAGGGCTCCTGCGCCATCCGTTCCCGTCCCTCCCGAGCCGCCTGCCGATGCGGCAGTCAGCATCTCACGCCCGTTCGAGCGCGCCGCCCCGGCCTCGGGGGGTCGGGGAGGTCAGCCCGCGGACTCGGCGTTCAGCGCCTCGTCGATGCGGGCGGCCAGGGTGAAGTCCAGGCCGGTCAGCCCGCCCGCGCTGTGGGTGGAGAGGACGAAGCGCAGGGTGCGCCAGCGGATGTCGACGTCGGGGTGGTGGTCGAGCGCCTCGGCCTGTTCGGCGACGGCGACGACCACCCGGATCGCCGCCGGGAAGTCGGGGGCGTCGGCGGCGCGGACGATACTGTCGCCCTCCCTGGTCCACCGCGGCAGTGCGGCCAGGGCCGCCGTGATCTCGTCCTCGCTCAGCCGTGCCCTGCTGCTCATCGAAGCTCTTCCGTTCGTCGTCTCGCCGTCCGGTCAGGCGTGCACTGCGAGGAACATACCGAGCCGGGGCCCTGCGCACCGGACGACACAGCCGCTGCCGGACAGCCCCCGACGGGCGGCCCCCGCCAGGCGGCCCCCGACGCTGCTCAGCTCATCAGCTCAGCAGCAGTTTGGTGACCGCGACGAGGCCGACCACCACGATGATGCCGCGCAGCGCGGCCGGCGGCAGGCGGCGGCCGACCTTGGCGCCGAGCAGGCCGCCGACCAGCGAGCCCGCCGCGATCAGGCCGGCGGCCGCCCAGTTGACGGTGGAGGTGAACAGGAAGAACAGCGCGGCGACGCCGTTGACGACCATCGCCAGCGCGTTCTTCACGGCGTTGATCCGCTGCAGGTCCTCCTGGAGCAGCATGCCCATCAGCGCCAGCAGCAGGACGCCCTGCGCGGCGCCGAAGTAGCCGCCGTAGATGCCGGTGAGGAAGACGCCGACGAACAGCAGCAGGCCGCCGTCCGGGTCGACGTCGGGGCGGCGGCGGGCGGCGACCGCCTTGGCGACCCTGGGCTGGATCACCACCAGGACGAGGGCGAGCAGGATCAGTACCGGGACGATCGCGTCGAAGGCGCCCTTCGGCAGTCTGATCAGCAGCAGCGCACCGACCAGTCCGCCGAGCAGCGAGGCGGTGCCCAGGCGCAGCAGCCGGTGGCCCTGGCCGGCCAGCTCGCGGCGGTAGCCGATCACGCCGCTGAGCGAACCGGGCACCAGGCCGAAGGTGTTGGAGACGTTGGCGGTGACCGGCGGAATCCCGATGGCGAGCAGCACCGGGAACGTGATCAGCGTGCCGGAGCCGACGATCACGTTGATCATCCCGGCGCCGACGCCCGCCACCAGGACGGCGATGCCCTCCCAGAGCGTCATGGGTCACCTCTCCTCTCGGTCCTGTCCGGGGGGATCATGCCGGACGGCCCACCGGTCGGACCAGGGCCGCCCACGATTCGGGACGTACGCCACGACCGGCCACACGCCACGACCGCCACACGCCGGGGGGGGGGGGGCCGGGGGGGGGGGGGGGGGCGGCCGGGCCCGGGCTCGGGCGCACCGCCGCGGCTGGCGGGTGGTGTGGGTCGCGCACCGCCCCTCCGC
>NZ_JBHWIR010000200.1:3283-12991 GCF_042731835.1 Kitasatospora sp. NPDC059817
TATCCGCGCCCCCGCCCACCCCCCGCCACCCCCCCCCCCCCCCACCCGCGGGGGCCCCCCCACCGTGTGGTGGCGGGCCCCCGGGCCGGACGGTTCAGCCGGTCACTCCGGGTCGATCTTGCGGTACTCACGGGCCGGGTCCACCCGGGGGCGGGCGGCACCCTTCTCGGTGTCCACCGGGCGCGGGCCAGCCGCCGGGTCGAGCGGCACCTGGGTGGCCGCGGGGGCCGCCGGCGGCACGCTCGGGGCGGCGACCGCGCCGCCGTTGATGCCGGGGTTTCCGGTCAGCCCGCCGAAGGCGCCGCCGAGGCCCTTGAGGGCGTCGCCGACCTCGCTGGGGATGATCCAGAGCTTGTTGGAGTCGCCCTTGGCCAGCTCGGGCAGGGTCTGCAGGTACTGGTAGGCGAGCAGCTTCTGGTCGGCGTCGCCGTCGTGGATGGCCTCGAAGACCGTCCGGATCGCGGCCGCCTCACCGTCGGCGCGCAGCACCGCGGCCTGCGCCTCACCCTCGGCCCGGAGCACGTCGGCCTGCTTCTCACCCTCGGCCTTGAGGATCTGGGCCTGCCGCTGGCCCTCGGCGGTGAGGATCGCGGCGCGCTTGTCACGGTCGGCGCGCATCTGCTTCTCCATCGAGTCCTGGATGGAGGTGGGCGGCTCGATCGCCTTCAGCTCGACGCGGTTGACCCGGATGCCCCACTTGCCGGTGGCCTCGTCCAGGACGCCGCGCAGACCGGCGTTGATGACCTCGCGCGAGGTCAGGGTGGATTCGAGGTCCATCGAGCCGATGATGTTGCGCAGCGTGGTGACGGTCAGCTGCTCGATGGCCTGGATGTAGCTGGCGACCTCGTAGGTGGCCGCGCGCGGGTCGGTGACCTGGTAGTAGATCACCGTGTCGATGTTGACCACCAGGTTGTCCTGGGTGATCACCGGCTGCGGCGGGAACGGCACGACCTGCTCGCGCAGGTCGATCCGGTTGCGGACCCGGTCGATGAACGGGACGACGATGTTCAGGCCTGCGTTGAGCGTCCGGGTGTAGCGGCCGAAGCGCTCCACGATCGCGGCGCTGGCCTGCGGGATGACCTGGATCGTCTTGATCAGCGCGATGAAGGCCACCACGACCAGGACGACCAAAACGATAAGGACGGGTTCCACGGACTCTCCCCTAGATGACCAGGGCGGTCGCGCCCTGGATTTCGACGACGTCGACCTGCTGCCCCGGTTGGTACACGCTGTCCGGGTGGAGCGCGCGGGCCGACCAGATCTCGCCGTTCAGCTTGATCCGTCCGCCCTCCCCGTCGACGGTTTCCGCGACGACCGCGGTGGCGCCCTGGAGCGCCTCGATGCCCATCTTGATGTGCGGGCCCTGCCGCAGTTGCCGGTAGGCGATCGGGCGGACGAAGACCAGCAGCGAGACCGAGACCGCGATGAAAACCAGGGTCTCCCAGACCGCGCCTCCGCCCAGCCCGGCCACGCCGGCGGCCGCCAGCGCACCGATCGCGAACATGGCGAACTCCGGCATCGCGGTCAGCACCAGCGGTATGCCGAGCCCGACGGCGGCCAGGAGCCACCAGATCCAGCTGTCCACGTGTCCATCCTAGGGAGCGAAGGGCCTTCGAGGCGGACAGTTCCCGCAGGTCGTGGGGCGGAAACCGGTCGCGCGTGCGACCGGTCCCCGGAAACCCGACGACATCGGAGCGTGCGAGGCGCGTACGAGGTGCGTGTGAGGTACGTGCGAGGCGCGGACGGGGGCTCAGCCCAGCGGCAGGCCCTGCGCGGACCAGCGGTCCCCGTGGCGCTCCAGGGTGAGCGGCAGGCCGAAGCACTTGGAGAGGTTGCGGGCGGTCAGCTCGGTGTCGATCGGACCGGCGGTGAGCACCTTGCCCTGGCGGATCATCAGGACGTGGGTGAAGCCCGGCGCGATCTCCTCGACGTGGTGGGTGACCATCGCCATGGCCGGGGCGAACTCGTCCTGGGCGAGCGCGCCGAGCCGGCGGACGAGGTCCTCGCGGCCGCCGAGGTCCAGGCCGGCCGCGGGCTCGTCGAGCAGCAGCAGCTCGGGGTCGGTCATCAGGGCGCGGGCGATCAGGGTGCGCTTGCGCTCGCCCTCGGAGAGGGTGCCGAACTTGCGGCCGGTGAGGTTGGACATGCCCATCCGGTCGAGCAGCGCGAGCGCGCGGGACTCGTCGAACTGCTCGTACGTCTCCTGCCAGCTGACCGTCATGCCGTAGGCGGCGGTCAGCACGGTCTGCAGCACCGTCTGCTCGGCCGGCAGCTTGTCGAACATGGCGGCGCCGGCCAGGCCGATCCGGGAGCGCAGCTCGAAGACGTCGACCTCGCCCAGCTTCTCGCCCAGCACCGACACCTTGCCCGCGGTCGGGAACAGGTAGGTGGCGGCGATCTGCAGCAGGGTGGTCTTCCCGGCGCCGTTGGGGCCCAGGATGACCCAGCGCTCCCCCTCGGAGATGGACCACGAGACCTGGTCGACCAGCGCGCGTCCCTCCCGGACCACGGATACGTCCACCAGCTCCAGCACGTCGCTCATGCCTACGCCTTCCCCAATACAAGAATTTCGGCCGTCGGTGCGGGCGGCGAGCCTACTCCGGCAGCCGGTGGGCACGGGGTGGGTGCGCCGCACACGCATGGGCAAACCTACGCCACGCGGATGACCGCCGATTCCGTAGGCTGGCCGGATGCTCGCGACTCCTCCCGACAATCCGTACGAAGAACCCCGTTCGGGGCGGCTGACCGCGTGGGGCAACGCCCTGCTGGCCGGTCTGGTGCCGCCGGACAACGCCGCCGCGGCCGTGCTGGGCGACGACGAGAGCCACCGGGTGACCGGGCTGCCCGGGGACGGGCCGGGCGAACGGCACGGCCTCACCTGGGCGCTGGGACGGCTTCGGGTGCTCGGGGTGAAGGGCCTGCGACTGGCGCTGCCGTCCGCCGGGCACCCGCTGGGGCTGACCGGTCCGGCGCCGTTCAACGAGCGGGCGATGGGCGTCGGGGAGGCGGTGCTGGCGGTGGGCGTCCCGCTCGGACTGGTGCCGGAGGTGGAGGTGTTCGGCCCGGCCGGGGACCGTTCGGCGACGGTGTTGTGGCGCTGCCTTGAGACCAACGACACACCGCCGGCCGACGTCCCGTCGCTGCACGAGGCCGAACGGGAACTGGCCGACGGGCTGCGCGAGGCGACGCTCCTGCTGACCCGGCTGGACGTGGCGGGCGCCGGGCCGGAGGCGCTGCGGGCGCTGGAGGCGTACCGCCGGCGCGGGCACGCCGAACTGCTGGCGCCCGGGTACCCGCCGCGTGCGGTGCGGGTGCTGGAGTCGGCCCGGCAGGTGTCGGCGCTGCTGGCGATCGCCGCGGGCGGGCACGGCGCGGCGGTCAGCGCCTCCGAGATGGCGGCGCGGCAGGCGGTGCTGGCGCCGCTGCGGCGCACCGCCCGGCGGGCGCAGGTGGCGGCGTACAACGCGCTGGTCGACGAGCGCGAGGACCGCTGAGTACGAGAGCTGCTCAGCACGCGGACCGCTGAGCTACCGGGAGCACGCGGACCGCTAGGACGGGCCGCCGTCCCGCGCCTCGCCGTTGCGGACGGCCCACAGGGCCGCCTGGGTCCGGTCCGCCAGGTCCAGCTTCATCAGGATGTTGGAGACGTGGGTCTTCACCGTCTTCTCCGACAGGTGCAGGCTGCGGGCGATCTCCCGGTTGGAGCGGCCGTCGGCGATGTGGCCGAGGACCTCGCGCTCGCGTTCGGTGAGGGTGCCGCCGCGGCCCTGCGGGGCGCGCGGGCCGTCGTCGGCGAGCAGCGCCTCGGCCAGTTCGGGCTGGAGCAGGACGTGGCCGGCGTGCACCGAGCGGATCGCGCCGGCCAGCGCCTCCGGGTCGACGTCCTTGTAGACGTACCCGGCGGCGCCGGCCCGCAGCGCGGGGACCATCGTGCGGTGCTCGGTGAAGCTGGTGACGATCAGGATCCGGGCCCGGCTGCCCTCACCCTTGAGCGTGCGCAGCGCCTCGATGCCGTCGACGCCGGGCATCTTGAGGTCCATCAGGACGACGTCGGGGTCGAGTTCGCGGGCGCGCTCGACGCCCTCGGCCCCGTCGGCGGCCTCCCCGACCACCTCGATATCGTCCTGGACCTCCAGGAAGGTGCGCAGCCCGCGGCGGACCACCTGGTGGTCGTCGACCAGCAGGACGCGGATCGACGGCGTGCGGTCAGGCGTGCTGTCAGGCACCGGGGACCTCCATCTCGACGAGCGTCCCCCGGCCGGGGGCGGACTCCAGGGTGAGCGTGCCGCCGACGGCGGCCGCGCGGTCGCGCATCGAGGCCAGGCCAAGGTGGCGCCCGGCCCGGCGGACGGACTCGGGGTCGAAGCCGTGCCCGTCGTCGCGCACCCGCAGCACGGCACCGCGCGCGGGCGTGCCGGCCAGGGTGACGGTGACGCGGCCCGCGCCGGAGTGGCGCAGCGCGTTGTGCAGCGCCTCCTGGGCGACCCGCAGCAGCGCGGCCTCCTGCGCGGGCGGCAGGGCGCGGACGCCGTCGGCGGCGAAGGCGACGTCCGCGGTGTGGGCCCGGTCGAGGACCTGCACCTGGGAGGCGAGGGTGGCGCTCAGCCCGTCCTCCTCCAGGGCGGCGGGGCGCAGTTCGACGACGACGGCGCGCAGTTCGTCGGCGGCCTCGGCGGCGAGCCGGGCGACCTCGGCGAGTTCGGCGCGGGCCCGGGCCGGATCGCGGTCGACGAGCGTGGCGGCGGCCTTGGCGGTGAGCCGCAGCGAGAAGAGCTTCTGCGCGACGGCGTCGTGCAGGTCGTGGGCGATGCGGGCGCGTTCGCCGGCCAGGGTGAGTTCGCGGCTGCGCTCGTACAGGCGGGCGTTGGAGAGGGCGAGGGCGGCGTGCGCGGCGAGTATCCGCAGCAGTTCCTCGTCGTGGTCGGTGAACAGGCCGCCGCCGCGCTTGTTGGCGAGGAAGATGACGCCGGTGACCTGCGGTTCGTCCTCGGCGGCCTCGGCGTCCAGGATGGGCATGCCGAGGAAGGCGTCCATCTCGGGGTGGGCGGCCGGCCAGCCGCCGAAGGCCGGGGCCTTGCGGACGTCGGCGAGCCGGGTGGGGCCGGTCTCGTGCAGCATCTTGGCGAGGACGCCGTGCTGGCGGGGCAGCGGGCCGATCGCCCGCCACTGCTCGTCGGTGACGCCGTCGACGACGAACTGGGCGAAGCCGCCGTGGTCGTCGGGCACGCCCAGGGCCGCGTACTCGGCGCCGAGCAGGTCGCGGGCGGAGGCGGTGATGCGGCGCAGCACCTCGCGAACCTCCAGGTGCCGGCTCATCGCGAGCAGCGCCTGGCTGACCGCCTCGATGCCGGCCAGGCAGGGGTCGCAGCCGGGCATCGGGCGGGCGGGGCCGCGCAGGTCGAGGTGCGGGCCGGCCGGGCTCCGGCGGTCGCTGGGCGTGCTGGGCATACCGCCAAACTACCGCCGCCGCGGGCGCCGCCGCGTCGGTCCGCGGCCGGGGTGGGCGCAGGTCCGGGGACCTAGGACTCGGGGCCCGCGCAATGGAGGAGGGGCGGCTCTCCGGTGACGGGAGAGCCGCCCCTCGGCGGGCGGGGCGAAGGGGGTCAGCCCTTCTGCATGACCTCGGGCTCGTGGCGGCGCTGGAGCCGGGTGACGATGACGCCGATGACGATCGAGATCGCGATCAGCGCGCCCGCGTCGATCGCCCACTGGGCGACGCTGCTGGTCCACAGCGGGTCGTACTGGGGGTTCTGGAAGTCCTTGTTCCAGGGGCCCATGAGCTTGGACAGGTCCAGTGTGGTGGCCACGATGCCGGTGCCCCAGCGGGCCGGCATCAGCCAGGCGGCCTGCTCCAGGCCGGGCTTGCCGAAGAGCTGGAACAGGCAGCCGGTGAAGACGACCTGGATGATGGCGAACATGACCAGCAGCGGCATGGTCTTCTCGGCGGTCTTGACCAGGGCCGAGATCATCAGGCCGAACATCATCGCGGTGAAGCTGAGCAGGATCATGCCGATGGTCATCTCGATGATCGGCAGGTCCTTGACGATCAGGCCGTGCTCGGGGAGCTTGCGCGGCAGGAAGCCGACCGCGGCGACGATGGCGCCCTGGATCACGCTGAAGAAGCCCAGCACGATGATCTTGGACATCATGTACGCCGAGCGGGAGAGCCCGGTGGCCCGTTCCCGTTCGTAGATGGCCCGTTCCTTGATCAGCTCGCGGACCGAGTTGGCCGCTCCGGAGAAGCAGGCTCCGATCGCCAGGATCATGAGAATCGTCGCGGCCCCGCTGTTGAGGTGGAGCTGCGTGTTCGGGTTGGGCGCGAGGCCCGCCCCGTTGGGGACCAGCACGCTGACCGCGCCGATGACGGCGGGCAGCAGCACCGACAGCGCCAGGAAGCCGCGGTCCGAGGCGAGGACCGACATGTAGCGGCGCATCAGCGTCCACAGCTGCGAGCCCCAGCTCTGCGGCTTCGGCGGCCGGACGGCCTCCTGGGCGACCTGGGCGTGCTGCACCTCACCCGACTCCACGTCGGGGGAGGAGTACTGCTGGTAGTGCACCGAGCCGCGGTAGCGGCCGGCCCAGTCGTGGTCCGGGTAGTTCTCGAAGGCCTGGAAGACGTCCGCCCAGGTCTCGTACCCGAAGAAGTGCAGCGCCTCGTCCGGCGGGCCGAAGTAGGCCACCGCGCCGCCCGGCGCCATCACCAGCAGCCGGTCGCAGAGCGCGAGTTCGGCCACCGAGTGGGTGACGACCAGGATGGTGCGGCCGTCGTCGGCGAGGCCGCGCAGCATCTGCATGACCTCGCGGTCCATGCCCGGGTCGAGGCCCGAGGTGGGCTCGTCCAGGAAGATCAGCGACGGCTTGGTGAGCAGTTCCAGGGCGACCGAGACGCGCTTCTGCTGGCCGCCGGAGAGCGCGGTGATCTTGTTGTCGGCGCGCTTGTCCAGGCGCAGCTCGTACAGCACCTCGTCGATCCGGGCCGCGCGCTCGCGCGCCTCGGTGTCGCCGGGGAAGCGCAGCTGGGCCGCGTACTTGAGGCCGGTGCGGACGGTGAGTTCCTTGTGCAGGATCTCGGACTGCGGCACCAGGCCCATGCGCGAGCGGAGCTCGGCGAACTGCTTGTAGAGGTTGCGGCCGTCGTACAGGACCTCGCCGCGGTCGGCCGGGCGGTAGCCGGTGAGGGCGCGCAGCAGGGTCGACTTGCCGGAGCCGGACGGGCCGATGACGGCGACCAGGGACTTCTCCGGGACGCCGAAGCTGACGTCGTCGAGCAGGATCTTCTTGGCGCCCTTGTGCTCGACCTCGACGGTCAGGTGGCGGGCGGAGAAGGAGACCGCGCCGGTGTCGACGAACTCCTGCAGCTGGTCGCCGACCAGCACGAAGCTGGAGTGGCCGACGGTCAGCCGGTCCTGCGGGCCCATCAGCTGGCGCTGCACCCGCTGGCCGTTGAGGAAGATCCCGTTGTGGCTGCCGAGGTCGACGATCTCGTAGCGGCCGTCCTGGAGCTGGCGCAGCTCGGCGTGGTGGCGGGAGACCTGGAGGTCGGAGACCACGACGTCGTTATCGAGCGCGCGGCCGATCCGGACGGTGCGCATGGCGGCGGTCAGGTTGCGGATGATCGTCGGCTGCGGGCCGGCGCCGTCCTGCGGGTCGGGCGGGAAGGCCTGCTGCTGCGGGAAGCCGCCCTGCTGCGGCTGGGGCGCGTGCTGCTGCTGTTGCTGTTGCTGTTGCTGCGGGAACGGCGGCTGGGGCCGGCCTGCCCAGGCCTGCTCGGGCTGCGGCGGGTAGGGGGCCTGCGGCGACCAGCCCTGCTGCGGGGCCGGCGGCTGGGGCGTCGGCGCGGCGCTGCGGCTGGTGGCGGCCTCGTGCCAGGCGGGAGCCTGGGGGGCGGCGGCGTGCGGGGCGGCGTGGGCGGGCGCGGAGAAGCCGAGCCGGGGTCCGTTCTCCGGGTTGCCGAGGTTGACGACGGCGCCGGGGAACAGCTGGGCCTGCATCGTCCGGGCACCGGCCGTGTAGGTGCCGTTGGTGCTGCCGTGGTCGTCCAGCTGCCAGCCGCTGCCGTTGAAGGTGATGGTCCCGTGGTGCCAGGAGACCCTGGCGTCGTCGAACGGGAAGTCCGACTGCGGGTTGCGCCCGATGGTGTAGGACCGCCCGGGCTCCAGAGTCCGCTGCTGTCCGTTGATATCGATGACGAGTTGCGGCACTGCGCGCCTGCCCCGCTCTCTCGGTTCCCCCGAATTGTGCCCCCGACCAGGGGTGCGATGTTTCCGAAACTGACGGGGGGAATCATTCCAGCCTGCTGACCGCCAATAAAAGTCACCCCGGGTGACTGTGACCAGGCTGCTACCCGGCACCCGTCCGCGACGTGGGACGGGTGCTCTGGGCCCGCCGGCCGGCGGGTAGCGTGGGAGGCACCATGAACGCATCGCCCCTGGCCGCTGAGCCCCTCCCCGCCGCCCAGCCCCGGACCGCGGACGAGCGCACCCTGCTCGTCAAGGTGTTCGGCAAGGACCGCCCCGGCATCACCGCCGGCCTCTTCGCCACCCTGGCCGGCTTCGCCGTCGACGTGATCGACATCGAACAGGTCGTGACCCGTGGCCGCATCACGCTCTGCGCACTGGTCACCCCGCCCACCGCCCCCGGCGCCGAGGGCGGTCTGCGGGCCACCGTGCACCGCTGGGCGGAGGAGCAGAAGCTCCAGGCCGAGATCCTCTCCGGCATCGGCGACAACCGGCCGCGCCGCGAGGGCCGTTCGCACGTCACCGTGCTCGGCAATCCGCTGACCTCCGCCGCCGTCTCCGCGCTCACCTCCCGGATCACCGCGGCGGGCGGCAACATCGACCGTGTGTTCCGGCTCGCCAAGTACCCGGTGACGGCGGTCGAGCTGGCCGTGTCCGGTGTGGCCACCGACGAGCTGCGGGCCGAGCTGGCCCAGGAGGCGGCCGCCCAGCGGGTGGACGTCGCGGTGGTCGCGGCCGGGCTGGAGCGCCGGGCCAAGCGCCTGGTGGTGATGGACGTCGACTCCACGCTCATCCAGGACGAGGTGATCGAGCTGTTCGCGGCCCACGCGGGCTGCGAGGAGGAGGTCGCCGAGGTGACGGCGCAGGCGATGCGCGGCGAGCTGGACTTCGCCGAGTCGCTGCGGGCCCGGGTCTCGCTGCTGGCCGGGCTGGACGCCTCGGTGACCGAGAAGGTGCGCGCGGAGGTCCGTTTCACGCCGGGGGCGCGCACCCTGATCCGCACCCTGCAGCGGCTGGGCTTCCAGGTCGCGGTGGTGTCGGGCGGGTTCACCCAGGTCACCGACCACCTGGTCGAGGAGCTGGGGCTGGACTTCGCGGCCGCCAACACCCTGGAGGTGGTGGACGGCAAGTTCACCGGCCGGGTGGTCGGCGAGATCGTGGACCGCGCGGGCAAGGCCCGCTGGCTGGCCCGGTTCGCCGAGCAGGCGAAGGTGCCGCTGTCGCAGACGGTGGCGATCGGCGACGGCGCCAACGACCTGGACATGCTGAACGCGGCCGGGCTGGGTGTGGCGTTCAACGCCAAGCCGGTGGTGCGCGAGGCCGCCGACACCGCCGTCAACGTGCCGTTCCTGGACACCGTGCTGTACCTGCTGGGCATCACCCGGGAGGAGGTCGAGGCGGCCGACGAGGTGGACGGCAGCCTGACCGAGTAAGGCCTGAAGACGCACGAGAGGGGCGCGCGGACCTGGTC
>NZ_JBHWIR010000201.1:0-5445 GCF_042731835.1 Kitasatospora sp. NPDC059817
TTTTTTAAACCCCCCCGCGCCCGCCCGGCGGGGCGGCCCGGGGGCCGGCCCCCGCCCCCGGCCCCCTCCCGGTGCTTCGACTCCCCTGGAATCAGGCGAGGTTGGCGAGCGCCTCGTTGAAGGTCTTGGACGGGCGCATCACCGCCGCGGCCTTGGCCGGGTCCGGCTGGTAGTAGCCGCCGAGGTCGACCGGCGAGCCCTGCACGGCGATCAGCTCGTCGACGATGGTCGTCTCCTGCTCGCCGAGCGCCTTGGCCAGGCCCTCGAACGCCTGGGCCAGCTCGGCGTCGGCGGTCTGCTGGGCCAGCTCCTGGGCCCAGTACAGGGCCAGGTAGAAGTGGCTGCCGCGGTTGTCGATGCCGCCGAGGCGGCGGCTCGGCGACTTGTCCTCGTTGAGGAAGGTGCCGGTGGCGCGGTCCAGGGTGTCGGCCAGCACCTGGGCGCGGGCGTTGTCGGTGCTGGTGGCCAGGTGCTCGAAGCTGGCGGCCAGGGCGAAGAACTCGCCGAGGCTGTCCCAGCGCAGGTAGTTCTCCTTGACCAGCTGCTGGACGTGCTTCGGGGCGGAGCCGCCGGCGCCGGTCTCGAACAGGCCGCCGCCCGCCATCAGCGGGACGACCGACAGCATCTTGGCGCTGGTGCCCAGCTCCAGGATCGGGAACAGGTCGGTCAGGTAGTCGCGCAGCACGTTGCCGGTCACCGAGATGGTGTCCTCGCCGCGGCGGATGCGCTCCAGCGAGAACGTGGTGGCCTCGACCGGCGACTTGATCTCGATCTGCAGGCCGGTGGTGTCGTGCTCCGGCAGGTACTTCTTGACCTTCTCGATCAGGACGGCGTCGTGGGCGCGGTTCTCGTCCAGCCAGAACACCGCCGGGTCGCCGGTGGCGCGGGCGCGGGTGACGGCCAGCTTGACCCAGTCCTGGATCGGCAGGTCCTTGGTCTGGCAGGCGCGGAAGATGTCGCCCGGCTGGACGGCCTGCTCCAGCACCACGTTGCCCTCGGCGTCGACGAGGCGGACGGTGCCGGCCGCGGCGATCTCGAAGGTCTTGTCGTGGCTGCCGTACTCCTCGGCCTTCTGGGCCATCAGACCGACGTTCGGGACGGAGCCGATGGTGGCCGGGTCCAGGGCGCCGTGGGCGCGGCAGTCGTCGATGACGGCCTGGTACACGCCGGAGTAGCTGCTGTCGGGCAGCACGGCGAGGGTGTCGGCCTCCTGGCCGTCCGGGCCCCACATGTGGCCGGAGGTGCGGATCATGGCCGGCATCGAGGCGTCGACGATGACGTCGCTCGGGACGTGCAGGTTGGTGATGCCCTTGTCCGAGTCGACCATCGCCAGGGCCGGGCCCTCGGCGAGCTCGGCCTCGAACGAGGCCTTGATCTCCGCGCCCAGGTGCGGCACGCCGTCCAGGCCGTTGAGGATGCCGCCGAGGCCGTTGTTCGGGTCCAGACCGGCGGCGACCAGCACCTCGCCGTACTTGGCGAAGGTCTTCGGGAAGAAGGCGCGGACGACGTGGCCGAAGATGATCGGGTCGGAGACCTTCATCATGGTGGCCTTGAGGTGGACCGAGAACAGCACGCCCTCGGCCTTGGCGCGCTCGACCTGGGCGGTCAGGAACTCGCGCAGGGCGGCGACGCGCATCACCGAGGCGTCGACGACCTCGCCGGCCAGCACCGGGACGCGCTCGCGCAGCACGGTGGCGCTGCCGTCCTCGGCGACCAGCTCGATGCGCAGCGCGCCGTCGGCGGCGATCACGGCGGACTTCTCGGTGGAGCGGAAGTCGTTCTCGCCCATGGTGGCGACGTTGGTCTCGGAGTCGGCCGACCAGGCGCCCATGCGGTGCGGGTGGGTCTTGGCGTAGTTCTTCACCGAGCCCGGGGCGCGGCGGTCCGAGTTGCCCTCGCGCAGGACGGGGTTGACGGCGCTGCCCTTGACCTTGTCGTAACGGGCGCGGACGTCCTTGTCCTCGTCGGTCTGCGGGTCGTCCGGGTAGTCCGGGAGCGCGTAGCCCTGCGCCTGCAGCTCGGCGACGGCGGCCTTCAGCTGCGGGATGGACGCCGAGATGTTCGGCAGCTTGATGATGTTGGCGCCCGGGGTCTTGGCGAGGTCGCCCAGCTCGGCGAGGGCGTCCTCGATCCGCTGGCCCTCGGCGAGACGCTCCGGGAAGCTCGCGATGATCCGCCCGGCCAGGGAGATGTCGCGGGTCTCCACGCGCACACCCGCCGTCGAGGCGTATGCCTGGACAACCGGCAGGAACGAGTAGGTCGCCAGGGCCGGAGCCTCGTCGGTGTGCGTATAGATGATGGTCGAGTCAGTCATCGGTACTCCGCTTCACGTCTCCAACGTCTTGACGTCAAGATATCTCGTCACGGCCCCCTAGCTCCACCTCCCCCCGCCCCGGAGCGTGCGCCGGGTGCCCCGGGGGCGCGCCGACGGTCAGCTCCACCGTGGTCCCGGGGCGGGTGCGGGGCAAGCGGAGAACGCTCAGACCTCGGCGAACCGGGCCGCCAGCTCCGTCTCGTCGGCGAGGAACCAGAGCTGTCGGCCGCGGTTGCTCTCCCGGACGAAGTCGCGCAGCGGGTCGCTCGCCGCGACGTGGTCGGCGATGTCTCCGAGGACCACCAGGCCGACGCGGTAGTTGACGAATTTCTGCACGATGCCGCCGGCGACCCGGGTGCGCAGCGTGAAGAAGTCCGGGTGCAGCCGGGCGACGGGGACGACCACCCAGGAGGCGCCGCGGCCGAACGCGTCGCCGATCACGTCCATGGCGTCCTGCTCCTCGCGGATCGGCGCGCCCTCGGCGGGCAGCCGCAGGACCGTCGTGCCGTACTGCTCGGACATTGCCGTTCTCCCTGGTCGATGTGGGTTCGATGCGGATCCCGATGCGGGTCCGGTGTGACCGACGCCATCCGGCGCGGCCGGCGTCAGCGCCTGGACGAGGCCTCAGTGCATGGACGAGGTCATCGTGTGGACGATGCCGAGCAGCGCGGCGGTGTCGGCCGGATCGCCGAGGACGACGAGCCGCAGGGTCTCCCGCTCCTCGTCGTGGACGGTCTCGACGTGCAGCGGCCAGCCGCCCTCGCGCGGGCCGGCGATCGCGGCCAGCACGGCGTTGGACAGCCGGTCGGCGGCGGCCCGGTCGACGTTCTCGATCCGGACGACGGCGGACACCTCGGCGCGCCGCGGGCCGGCACCGGGCACGGGTGCGGGCGGGGCGGCCGGGGCGCCGGTGAAGGCCTCCAGGTCCGCACGGGCGATCCGGTACTGCTTGCCGATCCTGGTCGCGGCGAGCCGGCCGTCGCGGATGTAGCCGCGGACGGTGCGCACGTGCAGGCCGAGCAGTTCGGCCACCTGTTCCACCGAGTAGTACTGCGCCACCTGCGACCATCCTCTCGAACATCCCCATCCGCAGGAAACATACCATCCGATAGGGATGTTTACGTAATGATAGGGAGTGGTTTAGTCCACTCGGGTGAACCGACCGTCAGGGGTGCGTCAACGCACCACCTCATTCGGTCAACGCCGCGTCAGGACCGGCGACGCCCGGCGGAACCCGGCCTAGCGTCGAAGCAGCAGTTCCGGCAGGCACCACCACCCCACCCGGGAGCACTCGCATGGCCCGCGTCGTCTGGCACGTTCCGGTCACCGTCTCCAGTACCGGCACCACCACCGCCCTCCGCCTCTTCCGCCTGCGCGACGGCCGCCGCTGCGCCGTCGGCTTCTCCAGCCCCGAGTCGCTCGCCGCCCTCTTCGGGCCGGACCAGGCCTTCACCGAATTCGGTGAACCCGCCCTGCGCGCGCTCACCGCCCCCCTCGGCATCGACACCCTCGTCCTCGACCCGCGCCTGGTCGCCCCGCCCGTCACCGCACCCGCCACCCCGCTCGCCCCCGCCCCGACCGCACAGCTCCAGCACCGGTGACCGCCCTCCAACTGGTCCCCGAGGACCCTGACCCCGAACCGGAACCACCCGAGCCGGCCCGGGCGCTGCACGCGCTCGTCCGGGTCAGCTACGGGCCGGTCCCGCTCGACTTCGACCGGCTGGCGGCCGAGCACCCGGCCGTCCAGGGCGGACTCTCCCTCGCCGGCGACGCCGACCTAGAGCTCCGCCTCGCCTGCACCGGCCCCGAGGAACTGCGGGCGGTCGCCGCCGCCCTCCAGCGCGCCGGGGCCGCCAGGATCCGGATCGACCTGGTGCTGCGCGCCCTCACCCCCAGACCGGTCACCCTCCGCCCGGTTCCCTAGGCCCTGGCCCCCCGCGCCCCCGTCGGGCGGCAGCAGGGCCCCGCCCCGGTGCCGCCCGACCGTGATCCTTTCCTCGTCCCGCGCCCGCGACGTACCGTCAAGCCCAGAGGCGACGCACCCGGCTTGAGGAGCAGGCACGATGGACCGATTGACGTACGACGAGGTCAAGGCCGCCGGTGAGCGGATCGCCGGGAGGGTGCGGCCGGTCGCGGTCGCCCCCGGGGACGACCACGGGCGGATCTGGCTGGCGCTGGAGTTCCTTCAGCACACCGGCAGCTTCAAGGCCCGCGGCGCGCAGAACTTCCTGCTCGCGCACGCCGAGGCGGGCACCCTGCCGGAGGCCGGGGTCACCATCGCCTCGGGCGGCAACGCCGGGCTGGCCTGCGCCTGGGCGGCGCGCGAGCTCGGCGTGCGCGCCACGGTGTTCCTGCCCGAGACGGCCTCCCCGGTGAAGCTGGCGCGGCTGCGCTCGTACGGCGCCGACGTGCGGCTGGTCGGCCGGGAGTACGCGGAGGCGCTGGCGGCCTGCGAGGAGTTCGCGGCAGGCAGCGGGGCGCTGGCCTCGCACGCCTACGACCACCCGCTGATCGCCGCCGGCGCGGGCACCGTGCTGGAGGAGATCAGCGCCCGGGTCCCCGGGCTGGACACGGTGGTGGTGTCGGTCGGCGGCGGCGGGCTGTTCGCCGGGGTGGCCGTCGCGGCCCGCGAGCACGGCGTCCGGGTGGTCGCGGTGGAGCCGGAGGGCAGCCGGGCCCTGCACGCCGCCCTCGCCGCCGGCCACCCCGTCGACGTCCCGGTGTCCTCCGTGGCCCAGGACGCCCTCGGCGCCCGCCGCGCCACCGCCCTCGCCGTCCACGCCGCCCGCCACGAGGGCGTCCGGTCCGTCCTGGTCGACGACGAGGCCATCGTGCGCGCCCGCCGCCGGCTCTGGGAGGACCACCGCATCGCCGTCGAGTACGCGGCCTCCACCGCCCTGGCGGCCCTCGACCACGCGGAGGGCGAGCGGGTCGCCGTCCTCCTGTGCGGCGCCAACACCGACCCGTCCGACCTCGCCGCACCCTGACCGACGGCCGCATCCGTCCCCCCACACGAAGAGGGGGGCGCCGGGGGGGGGGACCGGGGGGGGGGGGCCGGGGGGGGGCGCCGCGCGCGCCCGGCCGGCCCCCCCCCGGCCCCCGCGGGCGCCCCCCCCCGGCGGCGGGGCCCC
>NZ_JBHWIR010000201.1:5455-12851 GCF_042731835.1 Kitasatospora sp. NPDC059817
CCCACATAAACCACCCCCACACCCCAAACCCAAATCCATTGTGTTTGGTGGGGTGGGTTTTTTTTTATAACCCCCCCCCCCACCCCCACCCCGCGCCGGCGGGTGCCAACCCGGGGGGGCAGGTCCCGTTGTCGGCCACGCCCTACAGGCTCAGCACCGCCCGCAGGGCCCCGGCGACCTCCGCCTCCGGGTCGTCCGCCGCGCCCGTCGAGCGCCAGGCGACGAAGCCGTCCGGCCGGACCAGCACGGCGCCGGCCGGGCCGATCCCGTGCAGCTCCGCGAAGTCCGCGCCCGGCTCCGGCGCCAGGTCGTCCTCGGCGCCGCCGCCGATCCGGTAGGCGTCCAGCGGGACGGCCAGCCGGTCGGCCGCCCGCCGCGCCCCGGCCTGCCAGGCCGCGCCCTCGGGGCCGGTGAGCAGCACCATCGCCTGCTCGTACAGGTCCAGCGTGGACAGGCGCACGCCCGCCCGCAGCAGCCACTGGTGCGGGGCGCGGCTGCCCGGCTCCCCGGCCGACTCGAACTTCTCGGGGACGACCGCGCCCGCCGGGTCCGTCCCGGTCACCGCGCCCACCGGGTAGCGGTAGCCGAGCGCCACCCCGAGCACCCCGGTCTGCCGCCCGGCACCCGGCACCACCGCGTACCCGGGGTGGCTGTGCTCGGCCGAGCGGGCCGAGGCGCGCTCGCTGGTCACCTGCGCGACCGGGCGCCGCTCCTGCCCGTACGTCTCCAGCAGCTCCGGCCCGGCCCACCCGCAGAGCACCGCGGCGAGCTTCCAGGCCAGGTTGTGCGCGTCCTGGATGCCGGTGTTGGAGCCGAACGCGCCGGTCGGCGACATCTCGTGCGCGGAGTCCCCGGCGAGGAAGACCCGCCCGGCGCCGTACCGCTCGGCCACCCGCTCGGCGGCGTGCCAGGGCGCCCGGCCGGTCACCTCGACGTCGAGCTCCGGCAGGCCGACGGCGGTGCGGATGTGCCGCTCGCAGCGCTCGTCGGTGAACGCCTCCAGCGGCTCACCGTGCTCGGGGTGCCAGGGCGCGTGGAAGACCCACTCCTCCTGGTTGTCCACCGGCAGCAGCGCGCCGTCCGCCTCCGGGTTGGTCAGGTAGCAGGCGATGAAGTGCCGGTCCCCGACCACGTCGGCCAGCCGCTTGGCGCGGAAGGTGATGCTGACGTTGTGGAACAGCTCGCCCTGGCCGCTCTGGCCGATGCCCAGGCGCTCGCGGGCCGGGCTGCGCGGGCCGTCCGCGGCGATCAGGTAGTCCGAGCGCACCCGGCGCTCCTCGCCGGTCTCCCGGCTGCGCAGCACCGAGGTGACGCCCTCGGCGTCCTGCTCGAAGGAGAGCAGCTCGGTGTTGAAGCGGACGTCGCCGCCGAGGTCGCGGGTGGCGCGCAGCAGCACCGGCTCCAGGTCGTTCTGGCTGCACAGGCACCACGAGCTGGGGCTGAACCGGGCGAGCCGCCCGCCGGGGTCGATCTCCCGGAACAGCCACTCCTGCTCGGTGCCGGTCAGCGAGGGCGCCTGGAGGATGCCGTGGTTCGGGGCGAGGACCGACGCCGCCTCGCGGATCGCCGGCTCGATCCCGGCCACCCGGTACAGCTCCATCGTGCGGACGTTGTTGCCTCGGCCACGCGGGTGATGCGAGGTGTCTGCGTGCTTCTCGACCAGCAGGTGCCTGACACCCAGTCGGCCGAGGAAGAGCGAGGCCGACAGCCCGACCAGCGACCCTCCCACGATCAGGACCGGCACCCGGTCGTCAACCTTCGGATTCATCAATTGCTCCGCCCTGTCAGGGGATTCAGCGGACCGGTGGCTGGGATCGGGGCCGCCGTCGACGCGACCGCACGACCGGGGGCCCCGCTCTTCCATCCCCCGCCCGAGGGTGCTTGTGCCGCCTCTTCGCCCGGATGGCCCGCAAATATCGCGGCACCCCGGTACGCCGCTCACGATCGACTTCAGGCCTGGCGCCGACCGACCGGGCCGATCGCCGTCGCACCGCCCTCCCAAGCCGGGAGCACCCCCCGGACGCGGCCCACCGCGGCCCGCAACGTGCGGCCCAGAGCAGAAAGTGGACCATGACAACTCTGTCCGAACCGCAGCGGAAGCAGCAGGCCGACTCCGACACCCGGCTCCGGGTGGTACTGATGCTGGAGATCCAGGACGGCGCCCAGCAGCGCTTCCTCGACGTCTACGAGCAGCTGCGCCACCAGGTGGCCTCGGTGCCCGGCCATGTCAGCGACCAGCTGTGCCAGTCGATCAACGACCCCCGCCAGTGGCTGATCACCAGCGAGTGGGAGGACCAGGACACCTTCCTGGAGTGGGTGGACAGCCCCGCCCACCGCGAGATGGTCAAGCCGATGCACGGCTGCGTCAGCGACAACTTCCGCTCGCTGCGCTACGGCATCCTGCGCGAGACCTCGGCGGCCGGCTCCACCGGCACCCGGGCCCCGCTGGAGGTGCCGCCCGGCCTGCCGCGCACCGAGCCCGCCGGGCACGTCGGCCCGCCGAAGGCCGAGCCCGGCCCGG
The DNA here is from genome assembly GCF_042731835.1 of Kitasatospora sp. NPDC059817. Lineage (NCBI taxonomy): Bacteria > Bacillati > Actinomycetota > Actinomycetes > Kitasatosporales > Streptomycetaceae > Kitasatospora > Kitasatospora sp. NPDC059817. Next base: position 7,977 of record NZ_JBHWIR010000201.1, read on the forward strand.
ACGGCGTGGTCCGGCACGCGCTCACCTTCACGGTCAAGCCCGGCAGCGAGCACGAGGTCGCCCGGATCCTGTCCGGCTACGCCTCGCCCCGGGCCGAGGTGGACGAGCACACCCGGCTGCGCCGCACCTCGCTGTTCATGCACGGCAACCGGGTGGTCCGGGCCGTCGAGGTGGTCGGCAACCTCGGCGACGCGCTGCGCCACGTGGCGATGCAGCCGGAGGTGCGGGCCGTCGAGGAGGCGATCAACCCGTACCTGGAGGAGGCCCGCCAGCTGGGCGACCCGCAGGCCGCGCGCGCCTTCTTCGCCCGGGCCGCGCTGCCGGCGAAGCACCAGGCGATCGCCAGCTCCCCGACCTCCGCCCGGCTGCACCGGCACGCCGTGCTGTACCCCGTCCGCCCGGGCGAGGGGCAGGCCGTCGCCGAGCTGCTCGCCGACTACGACAACCTCGCCACCGCCGACCCGACCGGCCCGGTCGCGGCCAGCACCGTGTTCCACCGGGCGGACGTGGTGGTGCGCCTGGTCGACCTGCGGGTGCCGGCCGAGGCCGACCCGGCGGCCGCCCTCGGCGTGGCGGGCGACCAGGAGGCCGCCGCGCTCGGCCGGCTGCTCGACCTCGGCCCGCAGGGCGACCTGCGCACCGCCACCGGGCTCGCCGCCGTCCTCGCCGCCCGCGCCATGAACCCGGTCACCGACCGCAGCTCGCAGGACAACTGAAGAACCAGCCGCATCTCTCGGAGGAAAACACCATGACCACGCAGTACCCACGGATCGTGCACGTCGACGAGGCACCGGAGAACCGTCGGCGCGGCGGCGACCTGCGCGCCATGCTCACCCCGACCACCTGCGGGGCGACCAGCGGGTTCATGGGGCTGGCCATCGTCCAGCCCGGCGAGCGGATCGGCGAGCACTACCACCCGTACTCCGAGGAGTTCGTGTTCGTGGTCAGCGGCGACCTGGAGGTGGACCTGGACGGCGAGAGCCGTCCGATCAAGCCCAACCAGGGCCTGATGATCCCGATCAACATGCGCCACCGCTTCCGCAACGTCGGCGACACCGAGGCCCGGATGGTGTTCCACCTCGGCCCACTCGCCCCCCGCCCCGAGCTCGGCCACGTGGACACCGAGGAGACCGGCGCCGCCGGGCCGCCGGAACACGCCAAGGTGGCCTCGTGACCCGGCGCGTCGCCGTCACCGGGATCGGCGTCGTCGCGCCCGGCGGGGTCGGGGTCCGGGCGTTCTGGGAGCTCCTCACCGCCGGCCGCACCGCCACCCGGGGCATCACGCTCTTCGACCCCACCGGGTTCCGCTCCCGGATCGCCGCCGAGGTCGACTTCGACCCGGCGGCCCACGGGCTGAGCCCGGCGGACGTCCAGCGGGCCGACCGCTACGTGCAGTTCGCGATGGTCGCGGCGGACGAGGCGATCGCCGACGCGGGCCTGGACCTGGCCGCCGAGGACCCGTGGCGGATCGCCGTCTCGCTCGGCACCGCCGTCGGCGGCACCACCCGACTGGAGCACGACTACGCCCTGGTCAGCGCCGGCGGCGCCCGCTGGGACGTCGACCACCAGCGGGCCGAACCGCAGCTGCACCGGGCCTTCGCGCCCAGCACGCTGGCCTCCACGGTCGCCGAGCGCACCGGCGCGCACGGCCCGGTGCAGACCGTCTCCACCGGCTGCACCTCCGGCCTCGACGCGATCGGCTACGGCTTCCAGGCCGTCGAGGAGGGGCGCGCCGACATCTGCATCGCCGGCGCCTCCGACTCACCGATCTCGCCGATCACCGTCGCCTGCTTCGACGCCATCAAGGCCACCAGCGAGCGCAACGACGACCCGGAGCACGCCTCCCGGCCCTTCGACGCCCACCGGGACGGCTTCGTCCTCGGCGAGGGCGGCGCCGTCCTGGTGCTGGAGGAACTGGAGCACGCCCGCCGCCGTGGCGCCCGGATCTACGGCGAGCTCGGCGGCTTCGCCACCTTCGGCAACGCCTACCACATGACCGGCCTCACCCAGGAGGGGCTGGAGATGTCCCGGGCGATCGACGACGCGCTCGCCCACGCCCGGGTGGACCGCACCGACGTCGGCTACGTCAACGCGCACGGTTCGGGCACCAAGCAGAACGACCGGCACGAGACCGCCGCCGTCAAGCGCTCGCTCGGCGCCCACGCCTACCGGACGCCGATGAGCTCCATCAAGTCGATGGTCGGGCACTCGCTCGGCGCGATCGGCGCCATCGAGGTGGTCGCCTGCACCCTGGCGCTGGCCCACGGCGTGGTGCCGCCGACCGCCAACTACGAGACTCCCGACCCGGAGTGCGACCTCGACTACGTGCCGCGCACCGCGCGCGAGCTGCCGCTGAGCCACATCCTCTCGGTCGGCAGCGGATTCGGCGGATTCCAGTCCGCCGTCGTGCTCAACAGAACGGGGTGAGTGTCATGACGTCACGTCAGCAGGGCCGCCGGGCGGTGGTCACCGGCCTCGGCGTGGTGGCGCCGAACGGCGTTGGGGCCGACGCCTTCTGGAAGGCCACCAGGCAGGGCGTGAGCGTCCTCGACCGGATCACCCGCGAGGGCTGCGACGGGCTGCCGCTGCGCGTCGCCGGCCAGGTGCGGGACTTCGACCCGCGGGCCGCGATCGACAGCCGGTACCTGGTGCAGACCGACCGGTTCACGCACTACGCGATGGCCGCCGCCGACCTGGCGGTGGCGGACGCCGGGTTCCACCCCGACCCCGAACATCCCTTCGCGGTCGGGGTGGTGACCGCGGCCGGCTCCGGCGGCGGCGAGTTCGGCCAGCGCGAGCTCCAGCAGCTCTGGGGCCAGGGGCCGCAGTTCGTCGGCCCGTACCAGTCCATCGCCTGGTTCTACGCGGCCAGCACCGGCCAGATCTCGATCCGCGGCGGCTACAAGGGCCCGTGCGGGGTGGTCGCCAGCGACGAGGCCGGCGGCCTGGACGCGCTCGCGCACGCGGCCCGCACGATCGAGCGCGGCACCGACGCGGTGGTGGCTGGCGCCGCCGAGGCACCGCTGGCGCCGTACTCGATGGTCTGCCAGCTCGGCTACCCGGAGGTCAGCCTCGCCGGGCAGCCCGACCGGGCCTATCTGCCGTTCACCGCGCAGGCCTGCGGCTTCGCCCCCGCCGAGGGCGGCGCGATGCTGCTGCTGGAGGACGAGCAGGCGGCCCGGCGGCGCGGTGCCGCCGTCCGGGCCCACCTGGCCGGGCACGGCTCCACCTTCACCGGGGCCTCCCGCTGGGAGGAGTCCCGCGAGGGGCTGGCCGCCGCGATCCGCATCGCGCTGGACGAGGCCAGGATCGCGCCCGAGGAGATCGACGTGGTCTTCGCGGACGCGCTCGGCGTCCCGGCCGCCGACCGGGCCGAGGCGCTCGCACTGGCCGACGCGCTCGGCCCGGCGGCCGAACGCGTCCCGGTCACCGCCCCCAAGTCCGGTACCGGACGGGCCTACTGCGGCGCGCCGCTGCTGGACGTGGCGGCCGCCGTCCTGGCCATGGAGGACGGCGTGCTGCCGCCCACCCCGAACGTCACCGAGGTCAGCCACGACCTCGCCCTGGTGACCGGCCGCGCCCGTCCGGCCGAACTGCGCACCGCACTGGTGCTCAGCCGCGGGCTGATGGGTTCCAACTCCGCGCTGGTGCTCCGGTGCGGAGACCGGCCCTGAGACCGCACCCGCAATTCCACCGAAGGGACACCCCGTGAGCAACACCCTCAGCTATCCCGAGCTGGCCGCCCTGATCCAGGCCCGGGCCGGCGTCACCGTCGACCCGCTCCACCTGGAGCGCCCGGGCGCGCAGTTCGACGAGTTCGGCGTCGACTCGCTCGGCCTGCTCGGCGTCGTCGGCGAACTGGAGAACCGGCACGGCCTCAAGGTCACCTCGGGCGCCGAGTCCGCCAAGACCCCGGCCGAGTTCCTGGAGCTCGTCAACACCTCCCTCCTCTCCCCGAAAGCTGGTGCCTGAGATGCCCGGACACACCGACAACGAGATCGTCATCGCCGCCCCCCTCGACCTGGTCTGGGAGATCACCAACGACCTGGAGAACTGGCCGGACCTCTTCAGCGAGTACGCCTCGGTGGAGGTGCTGGAGCGCGACGGCGACAGCGTCCGCTTCCGGCTCACCATGCACCCGGACGAGAACGGCCAGGTGTGGAGCTGGGTCTCCGAGCGCACCACCGACAAGTCCTCGCTCGCGGTGCGAGCCCGCCGGGTCGAGCCCGGCCCGTTCGAGTTCATGGACATCCGCTGGGAGTACGCGGAGGTCCCGGCCGGGACGAGGATGCGCTGGATCCAGGACTTCGCGATGAAGCCCACCGCCCCGGTCGACGACCACGGCATGGTCAACCACATCAACCGCAACTCCCGGATCCAGCTGGAGCTGATCCGCGAGAAGGTCGAGAAGCGGGCGGCGGAGCGGTGACCGGGATGCACCGCGCCCTGATCGTCGCCCGGATGAAGCCGGAGGCGGCACCGGACATCGCCGAGGTGTTCGCCACGTCCGACCAGGGCGAACTGCCGCACCTGATCGGCGTCACCGGCCGCAGCCTGTTCCAGTTCGGCGACGTCTACCTGCACCTCATCGAGGCCGACCGCCCGCCGGGCCCGGCCGTCGCCAAGGTCATCGGCCACCCGGAGTTCCGGTCCGTCAGTGACCAGCTGACCGCCTTCGTCCAGGCCTACGACCCGGCCACCTGGCGCGAGCCGAAGGACGCCATGGCGCACGAGTTCTACCGCTGGGACCGCTGACCCCGTCCCACCCGTCCCGCTCGTCCTGGGCCCGCCCCCCGCCCTCCGCCGGGGGCGGGCCCACCTGCGTGTCCGGCCCGCTCGGGCGGGGGGTCAGCGCCGCCCGGGCCCGCCCGGCGC
>NZ_JBHWIR010000202.1:0-762 GCF_042731835.1 Kitasatospora sp. NPDC059817
GCCCCCGTGGTGGTCCCCGCTTGGGGGGTTTCCCGTCCCGCCGGGGGGGGGGGGGGGCGCGCCCCCCCCCCCGCGGGCGGGGCGCGGGGGGGGGGGGGCGCCCCCGTCCGAGCCCTACCGGCCGACGGTTGTCGGCGAGCGGGTCTACGACGTCCGCTCCGGGCGCTGGGCCGTCTTCATGGGGTGGCAGCACGGGCTGGCCTTCCTCCGGCCCCTCGGCGGCGGCGTGGAGTGGGACACCGAAGCGCGTTGGATCACGAACAGCGAAGAGTGCGATGCCCCATGAGCAGCATGATCGACAAGGTCACGGTCGAGGACCGTCGCGTCGCGGCCGACATCCTCGACGACCTCCAGGCCGTCCTGCACGCCGCCGAGGTCAAACTGCCCTCCCTCGGCATCGACTGGCGCTCGGCCAAAGCCACCGGAGTCATCCTGATCGACCTCGGGGCCGCCCGGCCGGACGTCATCGAGCGGCTGGTCGCCGTCCTCCGCAGGGGAATGCGACCGTAATCGCCTCCGGTGCCATCACCATCGGGAGTTTCGCGCTCGCGGGTGTGGTTTTCCTCGCGATACCTGAGCGTGTTCCCACCGCGGCGAGTGCATTGGTGTTCGTCCTTATCCTCTTCGCCTCCTCAACGGGTGGATTCGCGCTCGCCGCAGGGTGGATGAGGGTGCAGACATGACGGGGGGGGGGGGTGTGGGTGGGGGTTGGGCAACAGACGACGGACTAGTGGGTGTGGGGGGGTGTGGTGTGGGGTTGTG
>NZ_JBHWIR010000202.1:772-5904 GCF_042731835.1 Kitasatospora sp. NPDC059817
GGCTTCGAGGGGTCTCGAAGCCCGCGCCGAAGTTTCGGTGTCAGGCGCCGTTGAGGGCGTAGGTGCGGAAGGTGGCCAGCAGGGGGAGGACCTCGGTCTGGCTCGGGTCCTCGGTCACGGCGCGCATGGAGTCGATCACCGCGTGGGCGATGGCCTTGGTCACCGCCAGGTCGTCCCGGGGCGCGAGGGTGCCCCAGGTCTTCAGGGCCTGGGTGAGCAGGGCGCTCATCCGGGCGCCGATGTTGGAGCTCACCGCGTCGGAGAGTTCGGCGAGCTCCTCGTCGCTCATGGTGGACCGCAGGCCGAAGGCCAGGGCCATCAGGGTGTCCATCGCGTGCTCGCCGTACGCGGCGACCAGCGCCGGGAGCGACCGCTCGTCCGCACCGCCCGCGGCGAGGGCGGACAGCGCCTCGTCGTCGTCCTTCCACGCAGCCTCCAGGGCGGCCAGGGCCCGAAGAGACTCGTCTACCGTCATCCCGTCTGTCATAGGAGGAACGGTATTGAGCCCGTAGCGTCCGAACCCAGGGTTCGGGCGCCGGAATCACACCTTCGAGCGAAGCCGGGCCTATTCGGGCCGATGGGTGTGCGCGAAGTGCTTCGCGTCCCAGCTGCCGCCCAGCTCCGGGGCGAGCGAGGCGACGGCGAGGGCGGCGAAGTCCGCGGCGGCTGCGGCGCGTTCCGGCAGGGCGCCGAGTAGCGGGGCGCCGGCCGAGCGCGGCAGGTCGGCGAGGTTGCAGCGCTCGGCGAGCCCGGGGGCGGTGGGCCAGGAGCCGACGAGCACGCCCGCGAGCGGCAGCCGGCGGGCGGCCAGGGCCTCCGCGGAGAGCGCGACGATGTTCAGTGTGCCCAGCCCGGCGGAGGCGACGAGCAGGACCTCGGCCGGCAGCCCGGCGTCCAGGACGGCCCGGGCCTGGTCGGCCAGGGTGCGGCCCTCGTCGTCGTAGCGGACGAGCAGCCCGCCCGCGCCCTCGACCAGCACCAGGTCGTGCCCGGCGGCCAGTTCGGCGACGGCGTCGGCCACCTCGGCGGGGGAGAGGAAGGGCATCCCGGCCCGCCGGGCGGCGGTGTCGGGCGCCAGCGGCTCCGGGTAGCGCACGAGTTCACGGATCGTCAGGTCACCGGCCAGGCGCCGGACTTCATCGGCGTCGCCGGGTTCGCCGGGGGCGATCCCGGTCTGCCCGGGCTTGAGCACCGCGACCCGCAGGCCGGCCTGCAGCGCGGCCGAGGCGACCGCCGCCGTGGCGACCGTCTTGCCGACCTCGGTGTTGGTGCCCGTCATGAACAGGATCCGCGCGCTCATCCGGCCACCGCCGCAGCGGTCACGGCGTCGGCGATGCGTGCCACGTCCTCGTCCTCCGTCACGTAGGGGGGCATGGTGTAGATCAGGTCCCGGAAGGGGCGCAGCCAGACGCCGGCCCGGGCGGCCGCCTCGGTGGCCGCCGGGACGTTCACCGGGTGGTCCAGCTGGACGACGCCGATGGCGCCCTGGACCCGGACGTCCCGGACGCCCGGGAGGTCGGCGGCGGCCGCGAGCCCGTCGGCGAGTCCGGCCTCGATGCGTTTGATCCCGACCGCCCAGTCCTGGCCGAGTAGCACTTCCAGCGAGGCGTTGGCGGCCGCGCAGGCCAGCGGGTTGCCCATGAAGGTCGGCCCGTGCGCGAGCACCGGCATCTCGCCGCGGCTGATGCCGTCGGCGATCTCGCCGGTGCACAGCGCGGCGGCGAGGGTCAGGTAGCCGCCGGTGAGCGCCTTGCCCAGGCACATCACGTCCGGCGAGACGCCCGCGTGGTCGGCGGCGAACAGCGCGCCGCTGCGGCCGAATCCGGTGGCGATCTCGTCGAAGACGAGCAGCACCCCGTACCGGTCGCAGAGTTCGCGCAGCATCCGCAGGTAGGCGGGGGAGTGGAACTGCATCCCGCCGGCGCCCTGCACCACCGGTTCGACGATGACGGCGGCCAGCTCGTCGGCGTGCCGGGCCATCAGCTCCTCGAACTCGGCCGCGTACCCGGCGTCGAGCGGGGCGTCGAACCCGGCGGGCGGCTGCGGGGCGAACAGCTGCCCGGGCAGCACCCCGTCCCACAGGTGGTGCATGCCGCCGTCCGGATCGCAGACGGACATCGGGTGGAAGGTGTCGCCGTGGTACCCGCCGCGCCAGGTCAGCAGCCGGCGCTTGGCCGGGCGGCCGGTGGACTGCCAGTACTGGAGGCACATCTTCAGCGCGACCTCGACGGCCACCGAGCCCGAGTCGGCGAGGAAGACGTGCTGCAGCGGCTCGGGCGTGATCTCGACCAGCGTCGCCGCCAGCCGGACGGCGGGCTCGTGGGTGAGCCCGCCGAACATGACGTGGCTCATCCGCCCCAGCTGCTCGCGCACGGCCTCGTCCAGCACCGGGTGCCGGTAGCCGTGGATGGCCGCCCACCAGGACGACATCCCGTCGACGAGTTCGCGCCGCCCGCCCGCGACGGGCTCGGCGAGGCGCAGCCGGACCCCCGAGGCGGATTCGACCACGTACGGGGTGGCGGTGCCGGGCATCGGCCCGTACGGGTGCCAGACGTGGGCGCGGTCGAGGGCGAGCAGCGTGTCCGCGGACAGCTGGGGCATGATGCGTCAGTCTCCAGAACTATCAGGCATTGGGCGCGAGTTCGGTGCCGGCGCCGCGAAGCCGGACCTTGACGAGATCGCTGCGCAGCTCCCCGTCCGAGGCGTCCGAGGCGTCCGAGGCGGCGTCGGTGTCGGCGTCGACCGCGACGGGGGCGTCGGCCGGCGCGTGCGCGTGCCCGCCGCACGGGCCGCAGCCGCCGCCGCTGCCGCAGGCCGAGGCCGCGGTGCCGCAGGAGGAGGCCGCCGCGACGTCCGCGCGGTGGCGGGGCAGGGTGGCCTCACCGGCGCCCTCGACCTCGAACCCGGCGTCCTTGATCATGTCGAGGTCGGTCTGCCCGGCCTGGCCCTCGCTGGTCAGGTAGTCGCCGAGGAAGATCGAGTTGGCGACGTGCAGCCCGAGCGGCTGCATCGAGCGCAGGTGCACCTCGCGGCCGCCGGCGATCCGCACCTCGGTGTCCGGGTTGACGAAGCGGACCATCGCCAGGATGCGCAGGCAGCGCTGCGGGCTGAGGTTCCACTCCTTGGCGAGCGGGGTGCCCTCGAACGGGATCAGGAAGTTGACCGGGACGGAGTCCGAGCCGAGCTCGCGCAGGGCGAACACCACGTCGACCAGGTCCTCGTCGCTCTCGCCCATGCCGGCGATCAGGCCGGAGCAGGCGGACAGACCCGCGCCGTGCGCCTTCTGCACGGTGTCCACCCGGTCCGCGTAGGTGTGGGTGGTGGTGATGTCGCCGTAGGTCTTCTCGGAGGTGTTGAGGTTGTGGTTGTAGGCGTCGGCGCCGGCCGCCTTCAGCCGCTCCGCCTGGTTGTCGGAGAGCAGGCCGAGGCAGACGCAGATCTCGACCTCGGGGTCGGCGTCCTTGATGGCGGCCATGGTGTCGGTGACCCGGTCGATGTCGCGGTCCGTGGGGCCGCGGCCGCTGGCGACCAGGCACACGCGCTTGGCGCCGCCGGCCACCCCGGCGCGGGCCGCCTCGGCGGCCTGGTCGGGCTTGAGCCAGGTGTACTTGAGGATCTCGGCCTTGGAGCCCAGCCGCTGCGAGCAGTAGTTGCAGTCCTCCGGGCAGAGCCCGCTCTTGAGGTTCACCAGGTAGTTGAGCTTCACGCGTCGGCCGAACCACCTCCGGCGGACCTTGCCGGCCGCGGCGACGACGTCCAGCAGCTCGTCGTCGGTGGTGGCGAGGACGGCCAGGGCCTCCTCGCGGGTCGGGACTTCGCCGCGCAGGCCCTTGGCGGTGAGGGTATCGAGCAGATCCATGGGGCCGATCCTGCCTGGTGGCGCTCGAATGGCGCCAGAGGGAACCCGCCAGAAGATCGGCGGAAGGATGTGCCACTTGCCACAGTGTCGAAGCTCACGGTGTCGTTGCTGGTCACGAGCTTGACGCCGGTGCGAATCGGAGGTTACCGGCCGGTAGGGCGCGGTCGCGGCGAAGGGCCGGACAGGCCGGCGCGGGGCGGTCGCCGGTACGCGCGCCGGACGGTCGCGGGTGCCGGCACGCGGCGGTGACCGGCAACCCCCCACCCCGTGATCCACGCCACCCGACGGTTGCTTAGAATCTGCGCCATGACCACGCAGGGGGAGCGCACCCCGACTCCGGGAGAGGGCCAGAACGGCCAGGCAGTGCGGCGGACCGGCGGGGCCCCCGCCGGCGCGGGCACGGACCTGAGCGGCAGTCGGGTCGGCGGCAGGGGCAGGCGGCTGACGGCCCGCCGGGCCGTGGGCTGGGTCGTCGTGGTGGGAGTGGTGGCCGCCGGCGGATGGATCATCACCCGCCCGATGCCCGGCGACTACATACCCGGGCTCGGCCCGTCCAGCAAGGACGCGGCCAGGACGCCGCCGGTGGTGGGGACCCCGCCGCCGCGCACCGACCCCGAGGGCCTCAATGCCGACAGCCTCTTCCCCGCCCAGCGGCCGGTCGAGGCCGCCGGGTACAAGGCCCGGCGTGGCGCCATCCGGCAGGGCGGCAACTGCACCGAGGTGCTGCAGGACCGCACCCAGGAACTGCTCAAGGACACCGGCTGCCAGGCCTACCTGACCGTCAGCTTCACCGGCCAGGACCGCCCGGTGCTCAGCAGTGTCACCGTCCTGCGCTTCGGCGACCAGACCGCCGCCACCCGGGCCGCCGACACCCTGCGCGGCAAGCCCGGCGCGCTCGCCTTCATCCTTCCGGACACCAACGCCGCCCCCGCGCCGTCCTCCGGCGGGCCCAAGTCGGCCGAGCCGCGGGTCGAGGCGGTCGGGCACTACGTGACGGTGGTGAGCTCCCGGCTCAGCGACGCCCGCACGCCCGGCCCCGGCACCCAGTCCACCCCGGCCTCGACGCCGTCGGGCCCGGCGCTCACCACCGAGCAGACCCTGGAGGAGGCGACCCGCGCGCTCTCCTACGCGGCGGGCGCGCCGTTCGTCTGGATGTGACGCCGCGCCCGGCCCCCCCCCCCCGGGGGGGGCGCCCCCGCCCGCGCGGGGGGGGGGGGCCGGCGCCCCCCCCCCCGCCGCCCCCCCGGGGGCCGCGCACCGCCCCCCCCGCCCC
>NZ_JBHWIR010000202.1:5914-12830 GCF_042731835.1 Kitasatospora sp. NPDC059817
GCGCCGCGGGCGCCGCGGGGGGGGGGGGGGGGGGGGGCGCTTGTGGGCGCGCCCGCCCGCCCCCGCGGCGGGGGGCCCCGCGCGACTCCGCAAGCGAGGGCTGACGGCCCGTCAGCCGCCCAGCCGGTCCACCGCGGTGACCCGCAGCACCGCCCGGCCCTCCTCGTCCGAGCCGTACAGGTCGACCTCGGCGCTGATGCCCCAGTCGTGGTCGCCCTCCGGGTCGTCGAAGATCTGCCGGACCTTCCAGGCGGAGTCCTCCTCCTCGATGATCAGCATCTTGGGGCCGCGCGCGTTCGGGCCGGTGCCGAGGTCGTCGTACTCCTCCCAGTACCCGTCCATGGCGTCCGCCCAGCGGTCCGCGTCCCAACCGTACGAGCCGTCCAGCTCGGCGAGCTCCGCGTAGTGCTCCAGCGCGCACAGCTCGACCCGGCGGAACAGCTCGTTGCGCACCAGCACCCGGAACGCCCGCGCGTTCGCCGTCACCGGCGCCGGCTTGTCGTCCAGCGTCACCTCGGGGGCCTGCGGGTCCGTCGGGTTGGCCAGCTGCTCCCACTCGTCCAGCAGGCTGGAGTCGACCTGGCGGACCAGTTCGCCGAGCCAGGCGATGACGTCCTTCAGGTCGTCGGTCTTCACGTCCTCGGGGACGGTCTGCTCCAGCGCCTTGAACGCGCCCGCCAGGTAGCGCAGCACGATGCCCTCGGTGCGCGCCAGCTCGTAGAAGCCGACGTAGTCCGAGAAGGTCATCGCCCGCTCGTACAGGTCGCGGACCACCGACTTCGGCCGCAGCTCGTGGTCGCCGATCCACGGGTGCGCCCGGCGGTACACCTCGTACGCGTGGGTGAGCAGTTCCTCCAGCGGCTTCGGGTAGGTGATCTCCTGGAGCCGCTCCATCCGCTCCTCGTACTCGATCCCGTCGCGCTTCATCTCGCCGATGGCCTCGCCGCGCGCCTTGTTCTGCTGCGCGGCGAGGATCTGGCGCGGGTCGTCGAGGGTCGCCTCGACCACCGAGATCACGTCCAGCGCGTACGAGGGCGAGGTCGGGTCGAGGAGCTCGAAGGAGGCCAGGGCGAAGGTGGAGAGCGGCTGGTTGAGCGCGAAGTTCTCCTGGAGGTCGAGCGTCAGGCGCACGATCCGGCCCTCGGCGTCCGGCTCCGGCAGCCGCTCGACCACGCCGCCCTGCAGCAGGGAGCGGTAGATCGCGATCGCGGTGCGGATGTGCCGGCGCTGCGCCGCGCGGTCCTCGTGGTTGTCGGTGAGGAGCTTGCGCATCGCCTCGAAGGCGTTGCCGGGGCGGCCGATCACCGACAGCAGCATCGCGTGGCTCACCTTGAACCGGGAGACCAGCGGCTCCGGGTCGGCGCCGATCAGCTTGTCGAAGGTCTCCTCGGTCCAGCCGACGAAGCCCTCCGGCGCCTTCTTGCGCACCACCTTGCGCTTCTTCTTCGGGTCGTCCCCGGCCTTGGCGATCGCCTTGTCGTTCTCGATCACGTGCTCGGGCGCCTGCGCCACCACCTGTCCGACGGTGTCGAACCCGGCCCGGCCCGCGCGCCCGGCGATCTGGTGGAACTCCCGGGCGCGCAGGATCCGCACCCGCTGCCCGTCGTACTTCGACAGGGCGGTGAACAGCACCGTGCGGATCGGCACGTTGACGCCGACACCGAGCGTGTCCGTCCCGCAGATCACCTTCAACAGGCCCGCCTGGGCGAGACGTTCGACCAGCCGGCGGTACTTCGGCAGCATGCCCGCGTGGTGCACGCCGATGCCGTGGCGCACGAAACGCGACAGGTTGCGGCCGAACTTGGTGGTGAAGCGGAAACCGCCGATCAGGTCGGCGATGGCGTCCTTCTCCGCCTTCGAGCACATGTTGATGCTCATCAGCGACTGCGCCCGGTCCACCGCCTCCTTCTGCGTGAAGTGCACCACGTAGACCGGCGCCTGGCCGGTCTGCAGCAGCTCCTCCAGGGTGTCGTGCATCGTGGTGCGGCGGTACTCGTAGAACAGCGGCACCGGGCGGGTCGTGTTGCGCACCACCGTCGTCGGGCGGCCCGTCCGGCGGGTCAGGTCCTCCTCGAAGCGGCGCACGTCGCCGAGCGTCGCCGACATCAGCAGGAACTGCGCCTGCGGCAGCTCCAGCAGCGGGATCTGCCAGGCCCAGCCGCGGTCCGGCTCCGCGTAGAAGTGGAACTCGTCCATGACCACCTGGCCGACGTCCGCCCGGAGGCCGTCGCGCAGCGCGATCTGCGCCAGCACCTCGGCCGTGCAGCAGATGATCGGCGCGGTCGGGTTCACGCTCGCGTCGCCGGTCATCATTCCGACCTGCTCGGTGCCGAACATCTTGACCAGGTCGAAGAACTTCTCCGACACCAGCGCCTTGATCGGCGCCGTGTAGAACGTCCGCTTCCCCTCCGCCAGCGCCGCGAAGTGCGCCCCGGCCGCCACCAGGCTCTTGCCCGACCCGGTCGGCGTCGCCAGGATCACGTTGTTCCCCGACACCAGCTCGATCAGCGCCTCCTCCTGCGCCGGGTACAGCGTGATCCCGCGCTCCTCCGCCCACGCGGCGAAGGTCTCGTACAGCGCATCGGGCGTGGCGGGCTTCGGCATCAGATCAAGGAGGGTCACCCGGCTATCTTGCCTGCTCGCCGCCACCCCGGGCAAAGCCCGCCCTCCGCCGGCACCCGCCCCGGGACTGTCCGGATCGCTGCACCGGCGGCCGCGAAGCTGTGCGCGGCCGCACATTGATCGCGGCGGCGGGGCCGTGCCAGAGTGCCGGGCATGGTCCAACCGCTCGCGTCCGGAACGCACACCACCGACCTGGCCCCGGCGGCCGTCTTCGACTGGCTCGACGAGGCCGCCGAGCTGCGGGCCGAGGCCGGGCTGACGCGCCGGCTGCGCAGCCGCACGGCACAGGACCCGGTGCTCGACCTGGCCGGGAACGACTACCTGGGGCTGACCAGGCACCCGGCGGTGACGCAGGCGGCGGCCGAGGCGGCGCTGCGCTGGGGCGGAGGATCGACCGGGTCGCGGCTGGTGACCGGGACGACCGCGCTGCACACCGAACTGGAGGAGGAGCTCGCCGCGTTCTGCGGGGTCGAGGCGGCGCTGGTGTTCTCCTCCGGGTACACCGCCAACCTGGCCGCGCTGACCGCGCTCACCGACCCGGACACGCTGATCGTGTCGGACGCCTACAACCACGCCTCGCTGATCGACGGCTGCCGGCTCGCCCGCGCCGACGTCCACCGGGCCCCGCACAGCGACCCGCAGGCCGTCCGGGAGGCGCTGGAGCGCCGGACCCAGCGGCGGGCGCTGGTGGTCAGCGACTCGGTGTTCTCGGTGGACGGCGACGCCGCCCCGCTGACCGGGCTGTCCGCCGCCGCCCGGGCGCACGGCGCCGCGCTGCTGGTCGACGACGCGCACGGGCTGGGCGTCCTCGGCCCCGGCGGCGCCGGGGCGCTCGCGGCGGCCGGGCTCGCCGGGCAGCCGGACACCGTCGCCACCGTCACGCTCTCCAAGTCGCTCGGTTCGCAGGGCGGCGCCGTGCTCGGGCCGCGCCGGGTGATCCGCCACCTCACCGAGACCGCCCGCACCTTCATCTTCGACACCGGCCTCGCCCCGGCCGCCGTCGCCGCCGCCCTCGCCGCGCTGCGCCTGCTGCGCGCCGAGCCGCACCGCGCCGACCGCACCCGCGAGGTGGCCCGCGGCCTCGCGGCCCGGCTGACCGCCGCCGGGCTCCGGGCCTGCGAGCCGGACGCGGCCGTGGTGTCGGTGCGCGCCCCGGGCGCGGAGGCCGCCGTCGCCTGGGCCGCCGACTGCCGGCGGGCCGGGCTCGCCGTCGGCTGCTTCCGCCCGCCGTCCGTGCCGGACGGGGTGTCCCGGCTGCGGCTCACCGCGCGCGGGGACCTGACGGACGCGCAGCTCGCGGAGGCGGTCCGGATCATCGCCGAGCTGGCGCCGGAGGGCGCCCGGGTCGGCTGACACCTGCCGGGAGGGGCGCGCGGCGGCCGCCCGCTTGGCCGCCCTCTCGGCTGCCTGCTTGGCCGCCCGCTTGGCCGCCCGTGCAACCGTCCGGCCGTCGGTGGCGTCACCCCAGCGGGGGTGAGCCGATGGGGGTGGCGGTGCGGCGGTGGGGGCCGGTGGTGGCCGGGGTGCTGCTGGTGTGGCTGGCCGGGTGGCTGGTGGGCGGGCCGGTGCGGCAGTTCGGGCAGGCGGCGGGCCTGGTGGGGGTGCCCGGGACGTTCCGGGCGGAGCGGTGTCTGATCCCGGCGTTCGAGGACGGCCCACCGCCCTCGGACTGCCGGGGCGCGTTCCGCCCGGACGGCGGGAGCCCGGTGCACGAGCACGCCCGGATGTGGGCGGGCGCGCCGGTCGGCGAGGACGTCTGGGCGGTGTGCGAGGGCGACGAGTGCCACCTGGTGTCGGACGCCGAGGTGGCGCGGACGGTGATGCTGCTGGCGCTCGCCCTGGCACCGGGGGTGGCGGGCGTGCTGCTGACCGGCGTCGGCCTGCGCGAGCGGCGGGTCGGCCGGGGGCTGCTGCTCTCCGGCGCGGTCGGGGGCGTCCTGCTGTTCACCCTGGTGGTGCTGGGCGGCGTCCTCTGGTTCGTGCTGGCCATGACGGGGGTGTGAAGACACGCCCTACGCTTTCCGGGCCCGGCTGGGCTGCACCCTGGTCGGCTCGCCGGCCGCCTTGGGGTGGTCGGGCGGGTACGGGAGCTCGCCGAGGCCCTCGTCGCGCAGCTGCTTGTCGTACAGCTCCAGCAGGCCGTCCAGCCGGTACGCCCGGCCGTCCATCCCGGCGTTCAGGTCGCCGAGTTCGGCGAAGCGGGCGGGGACGGTGCGCAGGTCGAAGTCCTCGGGGGAGGCGTCGTCGAGCTCCTCCCAGCGCAGCGGGGTCGAGGCGGTGGCGTGCGGGCGGGCGCGCAGGGAGTAGGCGGAGGCGATGGTGCGGTCGCGGGCCATCTGGTTGTAGTCGACGAAGATCCGCTCGCCGCGCTCCTCCTTCCACCAGGCGGTGGTGACCTGCCCGGGCATGCGCTGCTCCAGCACCCGGCCGAGGGCGATCACCGCGTGCCGGCCGTCGGTGAAGGTCCACTCCGGCACCAGCGGGACGTACACGTGCAGGCCGCGCCCGCCGGAGGACTTGGGCCAGCCGCGCAGCCCGTACTCCTCCAGCAGGGCGCGCAGTTCGTGGGCGGCGCGGACGGCGTCGTGGAAGTCGGTGCCGGGCTGCGGGTCGAGGTCGATGCGCAGCTCGTCGACGTGCTCGGTGTCGGAGCGGCGGACCGGCCAGGGGTGGAAGGTGAGGCAGCCGAGGTTGGCGGCCCACAGCACGGCGGCCGGCTCGGTGGGGCAGATCTCGTCGGCGGAGCGGCCGCTGGGGAAGTTGATCCGGGCGGTGGGCAGCCAGTCCGGCAGGCCCTTGGGGGCGCGTTTCTGGTAGAAGAACTCGCCGTCCACGCCGTCCGGGAAGCGCTGCAGGGTGGTGGGCCGGTCGCGCAGTCCGCGCAGCACCCCGTCGGCGACGGCCAGGTAGTACTGCGCGACGTCCAGCTTGGTGAAGCCGCGCTCGGGGTAGTACACCTTGTCCGGGTTCGACAGTCGGACGCTGCGCCCGGCGACATCCAGTTCCACGGCTGAGCCCATGCCCCTCACGCTAAGGGCGCCGTGCCCCGCGCGCGTCTTTTCGTCGCGGGCCTTTTCGTTGCGGGCCTTCTCGTCGCGCGCCCTTTCGTCGTGTGCCCTTTCGTCGCGCGCCTTCCGGCCGTGCGCGCGAGGATCGGAGCCATGGACCTGCCCGTGATGCCGCCGGTGGCACCGATGCTCGCCAAGTCGGTGGCGAAGATCCCGCCGGGGATGCAGTACGAGGCCAAGTGGGACGGCTTCCGGACGATCGTGTTCCGCGACGGCGACGAGGTGGAGCTCGGCAGCCGCACCGGCAAACCGCTGACCAGGTACTTCCCCGAGCTGGTCGCCGCGCTGCGGCGGGAGCTGCCGCCGCGCTGCGTGCTGGACGGCGAGGTGGTGATCGCCCGGGACGGCCGGCTGCGGTTCGAGGAACTGCTGGAGCGCATCCACCCGGCGGCCAGCCGGGTGCGGCTGCTCGCGGAGCGGACGCCCGCCTCCTTCATCGCCTTCGACCTGCTCGCGCTCGGTGACGCCCCGCTGCTGGACGAGCCGCTGTCGGTGCGCCGCGCGGCCCTGGAGACGGCGCTCGGCGCCGCCCGCGACCCGGTGTTCACCGCCCCCGCCTCCACCGACCGGGACGTGGCGCAGACCTGGTTCGCCGAGTACGAGGGCGCCGGGCTGGACGGCGTGGTGGCCAAGCCGCTGGACCAGCCGTACCGGCCGGGCGAACGGACCATGTTCAAGATCAAGCACGAGCGCACCGCCGACTGCGTGGTGGCCGGCTACCGCGAGCACAAGAGCGGCCCGGTGGTCGGCTCGCTGCTGCTCGGCATCAACGACGCCGAGGGCCGGCTCCAGCACGTCGGCGTCTGCGCCGCGTTCTCGATGGCCCGCCGCCGCGAACTCGCCGAGGAACTGGCCCCGTTGCGGATGACCGACCTCTCCCGCCACCCGTGGGGCGGCTGGGCCGACGAGGCGGCGCACGCCGAGGGCCGGCTGCCGGGCGCGGTCAGCCGGTGGACCGGCGGCAAGGACCTCTCCTGGGTCGCGCTGCGCCCCGAGCGGGTGGTCGAGGTCGCCTACGACCACATGGAGGGCACCCGCTTCCGGCACACCGCGCAGTTCCGCCGCTGGCGGCCGGACCGCACGCCGGGGAGCTGCACCTACGCGCAGCTGGAGGAGCCCGTCTCCTACGATCTGGCCCGCGTGCTGGGCAGTTGACGGCACGTCGGAGGCCCCGGGCCGGGGTGGCCGGCGCGGGCGGGGGGGGGTGAGAAACAAAGCGACCCCCC
>NZ_JBHWIR010000203.1:0-12633 GCF_042731835.1 Kitasatospora sp. NPDC059817
GTGCCGGGCTCGGGCTCGCCATCGTGCGCGGCATCGTCGAGGCGCACGCCGGGCGGGCGGAGGTGCGCAACGTCGCCGGGGGCTGCTGCTTCGAGATCGCCCTGCCCGCGCCGCGCGCCCGGAGGGAATGACGAGGCAGGTCCCGGGGTCCGCGTTTCGAGCGCGCGGCCTACTCGGCCTACTCGGCCACGGCCTCGCGCAGCCGCTTCTTGTCCGGCTTGCCGACCGACGTCAGCGGGATCTCGTCCACGAGGTGCAGGGCCTCCGGCGCGTAGATCCGACCCTTGCGGGCCGTGACGAACGCCTGGACGTCCGCCAACTCGGGCTGCTGCCCCGGAGCGGGAACGACGGCGACGTGGACGTGCTCCGCCTCCTGCGCGTCGCGCACGCCGAAGACCGCGCAGCGGGCGATCGCCGGGTGGGTGAGGAGGAGGTCCTCCACCTCGGACGGGTAGACGTGCCCGCCGACCACGATGATCAGGTCCTTGACCCGGTCGGCCAGGTAGAGGTAGCCGTCCGCGTCGAAGTAGCCGACGTCGCCGGAGTTCAGCCAGCCGTCGCGCAGCACCTCGGCGGTCAGGTCGGGCCGCTTCCAGTACCCGGCCATGAGTCCGGCCGATCGGATGTGGACCTCGCCCTGCTCTCCGGTCGGCAGCCCGGTGCCGTCCTCGGCGCGGATCTCCACGTCGACGCCCGGGAGGGGCCGGCCGACCGAGACCTGGCCGCCCTGTGCGATCCGGTCGTGCCCCTCCGGGGTGAGGAAGGAGATCAGCTGCGCCTCGGACATCCCGTAGATGCCCACCAGGACCGGCCCGAACACCTTGAGCGCCTCGCGGATCCGGGTCGGCGAGGCGGCGCAGCCCCCGTACATGATCTGCCGGAGGCTGGACAGGTCGGTGCGGCCGATCGCCGGGTGGTCGAGCAGCTGGTAGAGCAGCGGCGGCAGCGCCCAGAGGCTGGTGATGCGCTCGCGCTCGACGGCGGCCAGGACCTCGCCGGGGTCGAAGGTGCGCTGGAGGACCACCGTGCCGCCGTGGTGGAGCGTCAGGTCGGAGAAGATCCCGGCGAGGTGGGCGAGCGAGGTGGCGGCGAGGAAGCGGGGCGCCTCGTCGGCCGTGCCGGCGGAGCCGAACGAGGTGTCGAAGACGCCGCGGTAGGGGCCGTGCAGGCTGACGATGCCCTTCGGGATTCCGGTGGTACCGCCGGTGTGGCGGATGCCGAGGTCGTCGTCCGGGCCGATCCGGACGGCGGGCGGCTCGGCGGGGCGGTTCGCGGCGGCGGCGATCACGTCCTCGCCGACGGTCGCTGGTCCGGCGCCGAGGCGCAGGACGGTCGGCACGTCGATCAGGGGCAGCAACTCGGCGGCCTCCGCGTACCGTTCGGCGTCCACGAGGAGGACGGCGGCGTCGACGCTTGCCGCGACCTCGGCCAGGACGGGGGTGCTCATACCGTCGTACAGGGTGACCACCCGCGCACCTGCGAGGCCCGCGGCGTAGCGGGCGCCGAGTGCCTCGGCGGTGTTGCCGGTGAGGAGGGTGACGGTGTCCCCGCGGGTGACGCCCCGGGCGATGAGCTCGTGGGCGAGGCGGTAGGTGGCGGCGGCGAAGTCGCCGGCGGTGATCTCGACGCCGTCGGCGGTGACGATGGCCCGCCGGCCGGGGTCGGCGGAGAGGGACCGGAGGATCAGGGCGGGTGCGCTGACGAATTCCTGGTCGTTCACGGCCACATCTCCCTTGTAGTTTGCAACCATGCCGCCAGGCTAGCCCCATCCTCCGCTCTTCACCGGCGAGTTCCGGCCGACATCGGACGGGCAGTCAGGTGCGGCGCCGGACCGCGGCGCCGCCGCGAACTCGGCCATCCCGGCGGAGAACGGCACCTGCGGGCGCCAGCCGAGTTCGGCGCGCAGCCGGGAGGAGTCGGCGGTGATGTGCCGGACGTCGCCCAGGCGGTACTCGCCGGTCACCAGCGGTGCCGGGCCGCCGTACGCCGCCGCCAGCGCCCCGGCCAGCTCGCCGATCGTGCGGACCTCGCCGCTGCCCACGTTGTAGGCGCGGAAACTGCCCGGCGCGCGGGCGGCAAGGGCCTCCAGCGCGGCGAGGTTGGCCGCGGCGACGTCCTCGACGTGGACGAAGTCCCGGCGCTGGCCGCCGTCCTCGAACACCCGGGGGGCCTCGCCCCGGGCCAGCGCCGAGCGGAACAGCGAGGCGACCCCCGCGTACGGGGTGTCGCGCGGCATGTCCGGCCCGTACACGTTGTGGTAGCGGAGCGTCAGGACGGCGCCCTGGCAGGCCCGGGCCCACACGGAGGCCAGGTGCTCCTGGGCGAGTTTGGTGGCCGCGTACACGCTGCGCGGGTCGGCCGGGGCGTCCTCGGCGACCAGGCCGGGGCTCAGGGCGCGGCCGCAGGCCGGGCAGGGCGGTTCGAAGCGCCCGGCCTCCAGGTCGGCCGGGCGGCGCGGGCCCGGGGCGACGTCGCCGTGCGCGGGGCAGCGGTAGCGGCCCTCCCCGTACACCACCATCGAGCCGGCCAGGACGAGGCGGCGGACGCCGCTGCGGGCCATCGCGGCGAGCAGGACGGCCGTGCCGAGGTCGTTGCAGCCCGCGTAGGCGGGGGCGTCGTCGAGGTCCAGCCCGAGGCCGACCATCGCCGCCTGGTGGCAGACCGCGTCCACCCCGGCCAGCGCCCGCTGCACGGCGGCGGCGTCCCGGACGTCCCCCTGCTCGAAGGCCACGCCCCCGGGCAGTTCGGGGGCCCGCCCCGGGGGGTGGACGGCGGGCAGCAGTGCGTCCAGCACCCGCACCCCGTGCCCGGCCGCGACCAGCGCGCGGACCACGGCCGACCCGATGAACCCGGCTCCGCCGGTGACCAGAATCTCCATGCCGCCGACGCTAGCCGCGCGGGGCGGCGGATCGGGCGTGGACGGACCGGCTGTCAGGGATCGGTAATCCTCCCGGCGTAACCGGCGTGACAGGCGTAACTGGTGTGACCGGCCTGGCCGGTGTCACGGTTGATCGCCGCCCGATCCGAGCCGGCGTTCAACTGGCGTTCGCCGGAAGAACCTTCGCCGGTGGCCCGGGCGCCCGGTTCGGCTGGGACTCT
Organism: Kitasatospora sp. NPDC059817; assembly: GCF_042731835.1. Taxonomy (NCBI): domain Bacteria; kingdom Bacillati; phylum Actinomycetota; class Actinomycetes; order Kitasatosporales; family Streptomycetaceae; genus Kitasatospora; species Kitasatospora sp. NPDC059817. The sequence goes on from NZ_JBHWIR010000203.1 coordinate 3,100, forward strand.
CCTGGGCGTTTCCCGGAGCCTTGGAGGCGACAGTGTCACATCCCTCGCGCAGAACGGTCCTTCGGACGGGTACCGCGGCCGGTGCGCTGGCCGCGCTGCCCGCGTCCACCCTCCTCTGGACGCAGCCGGCCCTGGCGGGCACCCCCGGACCGGAGCAGATCCACCTCCAGTGGGGCAACGAGCCGTCCCGCGAGATGACCGTCTCCTGGGCGACGGCCGCCACCGTGCGCCGCCCCCGGGTGCGGATCGGCACCCCGCGCGGCGGCGCCGGCCACACCGTGGACGCCGAGACCCGCACCTACGTCGACGGGCTCAACAAGGTCGAGACGTACACCCACCACGTCCGCCTGGACGGCCTGCGGCCCGACACCACGTACGTCTACGAGGTGCTGCACGACGGCTCCGGCCCGGTGCGCGGCACCTTCCGCACCGCGCCCGCGCGCGGCCGGGCCGCGTTCCGTTTCACCAGCTTCGGCGATCTCGGCACCGGCGACAACGTGTTCAGCAAGTCCTCGATCCACGGCGCCGCCGCCGTCCGCCAGGTCGAGCAGTTCGCGCCGCTGTTCCACCTGCTCAACGGCGACCTCGCGTACGCCAACAACAACCCGCAGCGCCAGCCGCAGTGCTGGAACGCGTTCATGAACAACCTCGCCAAGTCGGCCGCCGGCCGGCCCTGGATGCCCGCGCCCGGTAACCACGAGGTCGAGGCCGGCGGCGGGGACCTCGGCTACGCCTCCTACCTGACGCGCTTCGAACTGCCCGACAACGGCACCCGCGACTACTGCGGCAACTGGTACAGCTTCCAGGTCGGTTCGGTGCTGTTCGTGAGCCTCGACGGCAACGAGATCGCCGTCGAGGACGACGCCAGCCTCGACCCGGCCACCGGCCAGTCCATCTACATCAGCGACTACAGCGAGGGCGCCCAACTCCGCTGGCTGGAACGCACCTTGGCGCGCGCCCGGCGCGGCCGCGCGGTGGACTGGGTCGTCGTCAACCTGCACCAGTTCGCGATGTCCTCCTCGGCCGCCAGCCACGGCGGCGACATGGGCATCCGCGAGAAGCTGCTGCCGCTGCTCGACCGTTACTCCGTCGACCTCGTCCTGGCCGGGCACGACCACGACTACGAGCGCACCCACCCCGTCCGCGGCACCGCGCCGGGCGGCCTGCTCACCCCGGCCGTCGCCGACGACGACCTGCGTCGGATCGACACCTCGCAGGGCACCGTCCACCTGATCCTCGGCGGCGGCGGCACCGCCGGCCACGACGACGTCTACCTGCCCGCCGACGCGGACGGCGTCCGCCAGGCCTCCGTGCGCACCCAGCGGCTCACCTTCAAGGCCGACCCGGACGCGAAGGAGCAGGCCCACTGGTCCGCGGTCACCGACCCGGACACCGCCTTCCCGTACGGCGTCGCGGTCTTCGACGTCGACCCCGGGCCGGTGCCGGGCGGCCGCACCACCATCACCGTCAGCTACTACCACTCCCCGTCCGCCACCGCGGCCAACCCGTTCCCGACGCCGGTGCTCTTCGACCGCTTCACCCTGTACCGCGACCGCAGCGACGGCTGGGGCGACCGGGACCGGAACGACGACCGGAGCGACGAACAGGGCGAGGACTGGAGCGAGGACCAGGGCGAGGGCGAGCGCACCGGCTCCGAGGTCGGCGCCGGGCGCCGGTAGCGCCTCGCGTCCTTGCAGGGCCCGCCGCGTGGAGGGCGCGGCGGGCCCGGGGGTGCCTTGTACCGCACCCGGGTGCGGCGGACAATCCGCAGTTCGTCGTAGGACAGGCCGTGGAGCAGTAGGCAAGACTGGCGTATGGCATGTCCATGTCTATTGCAGGCAGTTCGGATCAGCCGCTCGGATCAACAGCACGTGCCACTCGCACTCCCAAACCATCAGAAGGTCGGAAGCGATGCACCTCCGTGCCACGACCCGCAAACTCCTCCTCACCGGCCTGGCGCTCGCCTTCGGAGCCGCCCCGCTGCTGGCGGTCCCGGCCCAGGCCACCACCGCGTCCGCCGTCGCACTCGCACCGGTGAGCGCGGCCGCGTCCGTCGCGCGGCCGAGTGCCCCGATCGCGGTCTCGACCGCCCTCTTCGCGCTCGCCCCCGATCGCGGCGCCGTCTTCAACTGGAACGGCGCCACCTGGACCCAGGTCGGCGGCCCGGCCGCCACCATCGTCTCCGGCGGTGGCGGTCTGGTCGCCACCAGCCCGGCCACCGGCGACCTCTACGTGTACAACTGGAGCCCCGACAACTGGACGAGGATCGGCGGTCCGGGTGCCCAGTTCGCCGTGGACGGCGGCGGACACGTCTTCGGGCTCAGCCCGGACCGCAGCGGCGTGTACCAGTGGCAGGGCGGTACCAACTGGACCCAGATCGGAGGTCCGGCCGGCAGCATCGTCGCCGGCGGCAACACCCTGATCGCCACCAACCCCACCAGCGGTGACGTCTTCCGCTACGGCGGGGCGCCCAACAGCTGGTCGCGGATCGGCGGCCCCGGCGCCCAGTTCGCCGTCGACGACGCGGGCGGTGTGTACGGGCTCACCCCGGACCGCGGTGGCGTGTTCCAGTGGCAGGGCGGCGCCACCTGGACCCAGGCCGGTGGCCCGGCCGGCAGCATCGTGGCCGGCGGCGGCCGCACCCTGCTGGCCACCGACCCGACCAGTGGCGACGTCTTCCGCTACGGCGGGGCGCCCAACAGCTGGTCGCGGATCGGCGGCCCCGGCGCGGAGTTCAGCATCGACGGCGCCGGCACCGTGTACGGGCTCAGCCCGGACCGCAGCGGCGTCTTCAAGTGGCTGGGCGGCACCAACTGGACCCAGGTCGGCGGCCCGGCCGCCTGGCTCGCCGCGTCCTGAGCGTGCCCTGAGTTCGCCGTGCCGTGAGCTCGCCGTGTCCTGAGCTCGCCGTGGCCTGAACCCCGAACACTGCGCCACCCCGGGCCCGTCGCGCGTACCGCGCGGCGGGCCCTTCGTCCGTTCAGGCGGCCCTGGGGAGGGCGGCCGAGCGGGCGCTGGTCCATGCGGGGCGGGTGGTGACGGAGGGTCGTCGCGGCGGGCCGGTCCGGTGGTGACGGGCGGTCGGGCGGCGGGTTGGGCCGTTGGTGACGGCGGGTCGCCGTCGTGGCTGGGCTGTCCGTGCGACGGGTGCCCGCCCCGGCGCGCGGGCCACTGGCGGGGCGGTTAGCGTCGGCCGCAACACGGTTTCAGTTATGGGAGGTTGGCAGTGCAGCGGTGGATCATTGTGACGGCCCTCACCACGGCCCTCGGCGGGCTCACGGTACCGGCCCTGGCCGCCGACCCGGCGCCGGCCGCGGCTTCGGCGGCCGCTCCGGCCCGGGTGCGGGACGGGGACGCGGCCCCCACGGGCGTCACTCTCGGTGAGGCCCGGATCGACTCGAAGGTCCCCGGCCGGGTCCGGGTCGACGTCGAGTACGTCTGCGGGGTCGCGGAGGAGGCCCGGTCGCTCACCGTCTCGGTCGAGCAGCGGGACCCGGAGGACACCTCCTCGACGGCCTTCGGCTCCAGCCGGACGGCCGAGGCGGACGTGATCTGCGACGGGACGGCGCGGCAGCGGCAGCTCGTCGTCCAGTCCAAGACGGTCAACTGGATCCCGGGCGCGGACGCCGTCCTGATCGCCACGGTCTCCGACCTCGGCGCCACCCCGCCCGCGTCCTCGGACGCCCGGCGGGTCCCGCTCTTCAGTTCCTGATGCGGTCGCGGGCCCGGGCCGTGGCCGCCGTGCTCCTCGGCACCGCCCTCGCCGCCTGCACCGTCAGCGTGGGCGGCCCGGACGCAGGCCAGGACGCAGGCCCGGATTCGGGCTCGGCTTCAGGCCCGGGGCCGACCGGGTCCGTTTCGGCGACCCCGGCGACCCCGGCGACTCCGGCTGCCCCGGCCGCCTCGCCGTCCTCGGCCACCGCTCCCGCCCCGGGGGCGGTGGCCATCAGGGACTTCGTGTTCGAGCCGGCGAACTTCACCGTCCGCCCGGGCGCCGTCGTCACGGTCCGCAACGCCGACACCGTCGACCACACCCTCACCGCCCAGGACCGCAGTTTCGACACCGGCACCATCGCCCCGGGCGCGTCCGCGACCTTCACCGCGCCGGCCCGGCCGGGCGCCTCCTCGTACCTGTGCACCCTCCACCACTTCATGCGGGGGATCCTGACGGTGTCCTGAGTCGACCGGTCCGTCGGCCGCGTGGGCGCCGGGTGCGGCTGCTCCTGAATCGCAAGCCCACAGGTGAACGGGGCTGCTGCTATCCGCTGCCATGTTCTACAGTTCTGTAGAACATGGAGAACAGTGAACGGGGGCACGGCATGGACAGGCCGCTTCGACTGCCGCAGCAGGATCGGGCCGATTTCGAGACGGAGCTGGGGAGGGCGCTGGCCGGGTCGCAGGTGCGGGCGGCCCTGCGGGCGGTGGGGGACGAGGGGCCGGGGGTGGAGCGGTTGCGGCGGTGCGCCCGGGAGAACGCGGAGTTCGTGCTGGCGGCGGCGGCGCCCGAGTACGAGCGGTACGCGGCGCTGCGGGCGGACCAGGACGCGGTGGCGCGGCTGCCGGTGGACGAGCCGGGGCGGCAGCGGGTGTCCGGGTGGTGGGGGGTGCTGGGGGTGATCGTGCCGATCATCGCCGGGGTGGCGGCCGCGATCCTCCTGCTGCTCGGGTACGCGCTGGGGCTGGCGGACGACGCCGAGGTGCTGGGGCACGCGCTGGTGGGCGCCGGGTGGGTGGCGGCCGGGGTGGCCGCGGTGAGCCTGCTGGTGGGCGGACTGGGGCTGGTGGGCGCGGCCTCGCGGTCGAGGTCGGCGGAGTCCGGCGGGGAGGCCGGCGTCCTGGGGGAGCTGGGGCTGGCGCGGGACGCCTGGCGGTCGGCGCTGGCGGAGCGCGGCCTGGTGCCGTTCCTGCTGGCGCAGGCGGGCGCGGGGGCGCCCGGCCGGCGCCGCTGACGCCGCCGGCTCAGTCGTGGCGGGTGCGGGCGGCGTCGACGAGGAGGTGGGCGGCGTCGAGCGGGATGCCGAGTCGGCGGGCGATCCACGGGGCCGGGCGGCCGGCCCGGGCGAGCATCCAGGCGGAGTACAACTGGCCCAGCTGCGGGGCCTGGTGGGCGAGCAGGAGCGGGCGCACGGCGTCCATCGGGAAGTCTTCGAGGGCGCGGGCGCTGTACTCGCGGCCGTTGGGGCCGGGCGGGGGTAACGGGAGCGGGCGGCGGGTGTCGAGCCAGCGCCCGAGCAGCACCGCGCCGACCGCCAGGAGGCCGGAGCCGGAGGCGCCGATCAGGATGGCGTTGATGACCGGGCGGTCCTCCTCCTCGGCCAGGCCGAGGGCGAGTTCCTCGGCGACGAGGAGGGCGAGGACGGTGAGCAGCACCGCGGCTTCGGCGGGGCGCGGGTAGGGCCGGGACGTCGTCATGGGATACCTCTCCTCGGCGGGGAAGACCGGGGCGGGTGAAGGGGCCGTGGACGGCGGTGGCGGCAGGGCCGACGTGGGTGACGTGGCGTCAGGAAAACTTGACGTCGCGTCAGAAAGCGTGCGCGACGGGTGTGTTCACCGTCTCGACCGTGCTCACCGTCTGCCGGAGGCGGACCGGGGCATGCGGGGGTGGGGGCGGGTGGTGCGGCCCGCACTGCTGCTGTCCATGCGTCTCGCCTCCTTCCGGTCGGGCGCGCCATGCTGGTGCGTTCGTCGACGGGGCAAGGGGGGGTCATCCTCGGACTTCGGGACAGCATAGCCCGGCCCTCACGCCAACTTCGACACCCTTGTCGAAGTTGGCGCCGGTGCGAGGGCCCGCCGTTGGAGGATCGACCAGGTGGGGCCGGGTGCGGCTGGTGTGCGGGCCCACTCGTGCCCGACCGGTCGCCGCCGCTTCAATCGCCGTACCGAAGGAACGGGACCGGCCAGGGGCGATGGAGCGACATGGATCTGAACACGGTGGCCGAGCTGTGCGACGCCCGCCGGGGCGGCACCTGGCGGCCCGGGGACGCCTGGCTCGGCGGCGGGACGTACCTGTTCTCCGAGCCGCAGCCGTACATCCGCCGGCTGATCGACCTCGGCCGGATGGGCTGGGAGCCGCTCACCCCGACCCCGGACGGCGGCCTGGAGATCGCCGCGACCTGCACGGTCGCCCAGCTCTCCCGCCACCCCAAGCCCGCCGCCTGGACGGCGGCGCCGCTGTTCGAGCAGTGCTGCCGGGCGTTCCTGGCCTCCTGGAAGATCTGGAACATGGCCACCGTCGGCGGCAACCTGTGCAACGGCCTGCCCGCCGGTCCGATGATCTCGCTGACCGCCGCCCTGGACGGAGTCTGCCTGCTGCGGGCCCCGTCGGGGGAGCAACGCCGCGTCCCGGTGGCGGAGTTCGTCACCGGCGCCGGCGTCAAGGACCTGCGGCCGGGTGAGCTGCTGCGCTCGATCACCCTGCCGGGCCGGGCGCTGGCGGCCCGGACGGCGTTCCGCCAGGCCTCGCTGTACGGGCTGGGCCGCTCCGGCGTGCTGCTGATCGGCACCCTCGACCCGGTGGACGGTTCGCTGACCATCACCGTCACCGCCGCCACCGTCCGCCCGATCCGGCTCTGGTTCCCGCCGGGGCCGAACGCGGCCGCCGTCGAGGAGGCGGTCCGAGGCGGCATCCGGTCCGAGGAGTACGTCGACGACATCCACGGGCTGCCCGCCTGGCGGCGGCACCTGACCTTCCGGTTCGCCGAGCAGATCCGCCGTGAACTGGACCCCGCCCGGCCGGCCCCGCCGAGTACGGCCGGACCGGGCCTGGCCGGCCCGGATCTGGTTGGACCGGGCCTGGCCGAGGAGGCCGCCGCATGAGCTTCTCGATCCGCGTCAACGAACGGGACTTCGACGCCGAGCCCCGCCCGGGCCAGTGCCTGCGCACCTACCTGCGCGAGCGCGGCTGGTTCGGGGTGAAGAAGGGCTGCGACGCCGGCGACTGCGGCGCCTGCACCGTGCAGGTGGACGGCACCCCGGTGCACAGCTGCCTCTACCCGGCGGCGCGCGCCGAGGGGCGGTGCGTCACCACGGTGGAGGGCCTGGCCAAGGACGGCGAACTGCACCCGATGCAGCAGCGGTTCCTGGACGCCCAGGGCTTCCAGTGCGGCTTCTGCACGGCCGGCTTCCTGATGACCGCCAGTGCCCTCGATGAGGAGCAACTCACCGACCTCCCCAGGTCGTTGAAGGGCAACCTGTGCCGCTGCACCGGCTACCGGGCGATCGAGGACGCGATCCGCGGTGTCCGGCACACCGAGGAGCCCGAGGCCGGCCGCGCCGTCGGCCGCAGCCTCGGCGCGCCCTCCGGGCCGCAGGTCGTCACCGGCACCGCCCGCTACACCTTCGACGTGGAGGTGCCGGGGCTGCTGCACCTGAAGCTGCTGCGCTCCCCGCACCCGCACGCCCGGATCGTCGCCATCGACACCGCGGCCGCGCTGCGCGTGCCCGGCGTGCACGCGGTGTTCACCCACCACGACGCGCCCGAGCGGCTGTACTCCTCGGCCCGGCACGAGCACCCGACCGAGGATCCGGACGACACCCGGCTGCTGGACGACGTGGTCCGCTTCGTCGGCCAGCGGGTCGCCGCGGTGGTCGCCGACAGCGAGGCGGCCGCCGAGGAGGGCTGCCGCCGGATCGCCGTCGAGTACGAGCAACTCCCGTACGTTCTGGACCCGGAGGAGGCGATGGCGCCCGGCGCGCCGGTGCTGCACGCCAAGGGGCCGCAGGCCCGGATCGCCCGGCCGGAGAACAACGTGTGCGGCGAGGTGCACGGCGAGATCGGCAGCGTGGAGCAGGGCTTCGCCGAGGCCGACGCGGTCTACCAGGAGACCTTCCGCACCCAGCGGGTGCAGCACGCCAGCCTGGAGACGCACGGCTGCGTCGTCTCCTTCGAGGAGCGGGAGGACGGCGCCGGCGAGCGGCTGGTGGTGCGCTCCAGCACCCAGGTGCCGTTCCTCACCCGGCGCGCGCTCTGCGCCCTGTTCGACCTGCCGGAGGAGGAGGTCCGGGTGGTGGCGGGCCGGGTCGGCGGCGGCTTCGGAGGAAAGCAGGAGATGCTGACCGAGGACATCGCGGTGCTGGCGGCGCTGCGGCTGCGCCGGCCGGTGAAGCTGGAGTTCACCCGGGCCGAGCAGTTCTACGGCGCCACCACCCGGCACCCGTTCACGATCACCGTCAAGGCGGGCGCGAAGGCGGACGGCACGCTCACGGCGCTCAGCTTCCGGGTGGTGTCCAACACCGGCGCGTACGGCAACCACGGCCCGGCGGTGATGTTCCACAGCGTCGGCGAGTCGATGGGCGTCTACCGGGTGCCGCACAAGAAGGTCGAGGCGTACTCGGTGTACACCAACTGCGTGCCGGCCGGCGCCTTCCGGGGCTACGGGCTCGGGCAGGTGACCTTCGCGGTGGAGTCGGCGATGGACGAACTGGCCCGCCGGCTGGGCATCGACCCGCTGGAGTTCCGCGAGCGCAACGTCATCGGCCCCGGCGAGCACCTGCTCAGCCCCGGCGGCGAGGAGGAGGACCTGCACATCGCCAGCTACGGCCTCGACCAGTGCCTGCAAGTCGTCCGCGACGCGCTCGCGAACGACCGCAGCGCGGCGGACGCCCCCGAGGGCTGGCTGGTCGGGCAGGGCTTCGCCATGGCGATGATCGCCACCGGCCCGCCCGGCGGGCACTTCGCCGACGCCGCCGTCGCCCTGCTGGAGGACGGCGGTTACGACGTCGCCGTGGGGACCGCCGAGTTCGGCAACGGCACGACCACCGTGCACCAGCAGATCACCGCGGGCGCGCTCGGCACCACCGTCGACCGGATCGCGATCCGGCAGTCCGACACCGACGTCGTCCGGCACGACACCGGCGCCTTCGGCTCGGCGGGGACGGTGGTCGCGGGCAAGGCGGTGATGCGGGCCGCGAACGCGCTCGCCGAACGGCTGACCGACTTCGCCGCCGAGTACGCACGGACCCCGCGCAGCCTGGTCCGGCTCGGCGCCGAGGCCGTCGACTGCGACGGGCGCGGCATCCCGCTGAAGGAACTGCACGCGGCGGCGCGGGAACGCGGCGTCGACCTCGTCGGCACCGGGCACTGGGGCGGCTCGCCGCGCTCGGTGGCGTTCAACTCGCAGTGGTTCCGCCTCGCCGTCGACCCGGACACCGGGGAGATCCGGATCCTGCGCAGCGTGCACGGCGCCGACGCCGGGCGGGTGATGAACCCGATGCAGTGCCGCGGGCAGGTCGAGGGCGGGGTCGCCCAGGCGCTCGGCGCGACGCTGTTCGAACGGGTGCTGCTGGACGACCGGGGCGAGGTCACCACGGCCGCCTTCCGCCGCTACCGCCTGCCCGCGTACGCCGACGTGCCGCGCACCGAGGTGCACTTCTCGACCACCTCGGACGCGATCGGCCCGCTCGGCGCCAAGTCGATGAGCGAGAGCCCGTTCAACCCGGTCGCCCCCGCCTTCGCCAACGCCCTGCGCGACGCCACCGGCATCCGCTTCACCGACCCGCCGTTCCTGCGCGACCAGGTCTGGCAGGCGCTCGCCG
>NZ_JBHWIR010000204.1:0-12632 GCF_042731835.1 Kitasatospora sp. NPDC059817
TAGACCTTCCGCACACACCCGAAGGTGCGCGACAGCTCAGCCGCCTGCGCATCCGTCGGATAGAAGCGGTACTTGAACGCCCGCTTCACGTGAGTTGCGGTCATGACCCACAACCTAGCGGGGCAATCCGTGCAGCTCGATTCCCGCACGTCACAGCACTGCGGTCCGCCCCGGGGGCGAAACGCAGCCACCTGACCCGCTACGCGGGCAGTCCAATTCCTCCCCCGGCTGAAGCCGGGGGTATCCACGGAGGTCCATGATGACCGTGCCCACCCTCTGCGTGAGCAACGCCGTCGACACCCTGCGCGACTTCGCCGTCCGCGCCGACGACGTCGACGAACTGCTGTCGGAGTGCTACGCCCAGCAGGACCAGGCGCTGTTCTGGGGGCCGCTGGACAAGATGCTCATCACCTACGAGCCGATCGGAGACCTGGACTGGCAGCGGAAGTTCCTGGAGATCGACGGTGTGGTGAACCTCAGCCCGGCAGGCCGCACCGGCTCGCTGTTCGCCGACATGCTCGCCGATCCCGAACTGATGGCCGCCGTGGCCGCCCACGCCGGGCCGGGCCGCAGACTCCGGCTGATCCCGCACACCACCACCGCCGACCTGTGGCGGTTCACCGAGGCCCTGCGCAGCCGGTACGACGTGGTGACCGAGCTGCCGGAGAGCCCGCCGCAGCAGTCCCTGCGCGACCTGCTGGACACCAAGACCGGCCTGCGCGACCTGGCCACCGACCTCGGCATGACCGACGGACCCTGCCGCATCCCGCCCGGCACGCACTGCGCCGGGAAGCAGGACGTGCCGGCCGCCGTCCGGGACATGCTCGCGACCGGCACGCCGTGCATCGTCAAGGCGGATCGCGGCGAGGCGAGCCTCGGCCTGCTGATCTTCCGGCCCGGCGACGACGACATCGCCGAACGCCTGGCCGGAAGCACGTTCTACGACGAGGACCCGGTGGTCGTCGAGGAGTTCCTCCACGGCGACATCACCTTCCCGTCCGTGGAGTACATGGTGCCGGCGGACGCCCCGCCCCACCTCTGCTACACGACCGACATGCTGTTCGAGGGCGCCACGCACCTGCGCGGCAACGTCACCGCGCGCGAACTGCGCCGCGCATGGTGGTACCGCCCGCTGACCGAGGGCGGACTCCTGCTGGGCGAGGAGATGCAACGGCGCGGCTACCGCGGGCGATTCGGCATCGACGCGATCGCCCGCGACGGCGTCGTCTACCTGCACGACCTCAACGCCCGCCGTACCGGGTCGAGTCACGTGCACGAGTTCGGCGAGCACCTCATCGGCCCCGGCTACCTCGACACCCACGCGGTCGGCAACTACGACTTCTACGGCCTGCCGACCGGGCTGTACCTGCCGGAAGTGCTGCGCCTGCTCGGACCGCTCGTGGCCTCGCCCCGACACGCCGACCGAGGTGTGGTCCCGACCGAGCTGACGGACCTTCAAACTGGCAGACTGAGCTGCATGTTCTACGCCCCCAGCCTCGCCGAACTGCACGACCTGATCGACCGAGCCAGGACGGCTCTGGACCTCGGCCGGTGAGCAGCCCGCTGCCCGTGGTCGGGACGGCCCGGCGCTGGCTGGTGCTGACCGTGGTGCTGCTGTGCTTCCTGCCCGCCGCCGTGGACGTCACCATCCTCACCATCACCGTCCCGACCCTCGCCCACGAACTGCAGGCCTCCCCGACCGAACTGCTGTGGGCGGTCGACGTGTACTCGCTCCTGATGGTCGGACTGGTGCTGGTCAGCGGGCCGTTGGGCGACCGGATCGGGCACAAGCGGCTGCTGCTGGCCGGACTGGGCGTCTTCAGCGCGGCCTCCGCGCTGTGCGCGGTGGCACCCGGTCCGCCGGCCCTGATCGGCGCCCGGGCCCTGCTGGCGATCGGCGCGTCGATGATCATCCCGGCCACGCTGGCGCTGATCCGGCAGACCTTCGGCGACGGCCGCGACCACGCGGTGGCCATCGGAGCGTGGAGCGCGGTCGCCGCCGGCGCCTCGGCAGTGGGACCGGTGGCCGGCGGCTTCCTGCTCCAACACTTCTGGTGGGGCTCGATCTTCCTGGTCAACCTGCCGATCGTGGCACTGGCCGTGCCCGCCGTGGCACTGCTGCTGCGCAACGAGGTCGAGTCCGAGCGGCAACCGTGGGAGGCCACCTCGCCCCTGCTCTCGATGGTGGGATTCCTGGGCTGCGCCTACGCCATCATCGCCTTCACCCACGACGGCGTCGGCATCCCGGAGGTGGTGCTGCCGGCAGCGGCGGGCCTGACCGCGCTGGTGCTGTTCGTGCGACGGCAGCAGCGGATGCCGCACCCGATGCTGGATCTGTCCCTGTTCCGGCTGCCCGGACTGCGCGCCGGAGTGGTGGCCTCGGTGCTGCCGGTGCTGGTGATGGTCGGCTTCGAACTCCAACTGGTGCAGTACCTGCAGATCGCCAAGGGCCTGTCGGCAGAGGCCGCCGCGCTGTACCTGATCCCGATGCCGTTGGCCGCGACGGTGGCGGGGCCGGTGGGCGGACTGCTCCTCTCCCGCCTGGGACAACCGCGCGCGGGCGTGCCCGCCGGCCTGCTGCTCGCGGCGACCGGATACGTCCTGGCCGCCTCCGGCACGGTGGTCCCGCTCGGACTGGCCCTGATCGGGTTCGGCCACGGCCTGGTCCAGATGGTCGCCTCGAACCTGATCATGACCACCGCGCCGTCCTCCCAGGCGGGCGCGGCGGCGGGCATCGAGTCCGTCGCCTACGAGGCCGGCGCCGGCCTGGGCATCGCCGTCTTCGGCACGGTCACCACGGTGGCCTACCGACTGCTCCTCCCCCCGGGCACGTCATCGTCCCCGCTCGACGCTGGCGCCTCCCCGGAAACCGCCCAGGCCTTCACCGACGCCTTCCACACCACCACCTGGCTGGCCGCCGCCCTCACCCTGGCCACGATCCTCCTGGCCACCCCGACGAGGACGTCGACGTGGTCCGGAACACCCGGCGCAGCCGCAAACGCCTCGACGTCCTCGGCCCCGTCGGGTTCGGGAACGAGCAGCACCCCGAGCAGGAGACAGCCGAACGAACGGACATGACAGGCGTCGTCGACCGGACCGACCGGCCGCCTCACCGATGAGGCTGAACAACCATCAATTCCCAGCCCCGGAGCCGGGCCAGGCCCCGGGGACGGGCGCGTCCCCGGGGCGATCAGCGGGCAGGTCGTGTGCAGGGCCCAGGTGCCAGGTCCCAGGGCCCGGGGCTCAGGCCTCCACGCCGTAGTACTGGGCGAGGAAGCCGATCACGTCGTCGGCGTGCGGGAGCAGCTCCGGCAGTTCCCGGGCCAGCGTGGTGCGGGTGGCCTCGGCCAGTTCGGGCAGGCCGGTGGCCGCGCCCTTCACGTACGGGTCGAGGCGGCGGACGAGTTCGTAGTTGCTCTCCACGTCCAGCTGCCGCATCGCCTTCTCCAGCGGGGGCGCGTCGACCGGCGGGATGTCGGGCAGGACCCGGCTGACGAAGGTGACCCGGTGCAGGACCCGCCAGCACGGCGGCTTGCGGTCCGACTGGCGGGCCTGGCGCAGCGCCGCCGCGTTGGGGTCGTGCCCGTTCTCCAGCCAGCGGGGGTCGACGACCTTGTGGAAGAAGCTGTCGAAGTGCTCGCTGTCCTCCCCGAGGTAGAAGCTGAGGAAGCGGTAGGCGTCGACCTTGCCGGGCACCTTGACGGGCTGTCCGTCGCGGTCGAAGACCGGGTTGCGGTCGCCGTCGTAGCTCTGGAGGTTGCTGCTGGGCGCGACCTCGACCTCCAGGCCGAAGGAGCGGGTGGCCTCCTTGCCGCGCGCCCGGGTGGTGGTCATCCCGCCACCGACGGAGGCGTCGAGCTGGGCGCCGATGCCGATGCCGGCGATCTGGAAGGAGGTGCCGATCGAGGTGCCCACCGAACCGGAGAGCGAGTACGAGCCGGCCGTGGTCTCGCTGACCACGTCGGTGGTCTCGGTGGTCTCGGCGAAGAAGCCCCCGGCGGCCGTCCACACGTAGGTGTTGACGAGGTCGCGGCGGGAGAAGCCCTGCCCGGTCGCGCTGTCGGTGGCGTCCCGGCCGCGGGCCGGCGAGGCGTCCGCGCCGATCGCGCCGCCGAGCACCCGGCCGGCCCGCTGGGCGAGCGGGTCGGGGGCGTGGGTCTCGGTGGAGACGCTGTCGTAGTAGCTGTGCAGGCGCTGCTGGTCGCGCTGGATGCGGCGCTTGAGCGCGTACGCCTCGCGGGGCTTGAAGTAGCTGTACTCGCCCCGGTCGCGGGCCCCCTGGTAGTCGGGGTCGGCGACCTTGCCGCGGGCGTCGAATCCGACGGTGCCGTCCAGGGTGCCCTGCTTGGTGTAGCGCGGGTTGATCGGGAAGGGGACGACGTTCCAGTCCTTGGGGATGTCCGGGTTGGGCTGGATGCGGTAGGCGACCAGCGCGCCGCTGTGCGCCAGGCGCAGCGCGAAGACGTCGGCGGTCTGCGACTGGACGACGGCGAAGCCGGTGTTGGCCGGGACGTACCGCCGCCCGGCGGTGGGGTTGAGCACCCGGCCCGGGTCCTCCCAGTGGCCGGTGAGCGAGACCTTGGTGGTCCGGGCGGTGTTCTCGCCCTGGGAGACGGAGGTGTCCTCGGCCCAGCTGTTGGAGAACTCCAGGTTGCCCCGCACGCTCGCCGAGACCCCGCCCTTGGCGATGGACTTGGCGATGCCGAAGCCGAGCGGGGCGGTGATCATCCAGACGTCGACGTCCACCTCGTTGGAGAGCGCGAAGCCGAAGGCGGCGTCCACGCTGCGCTCCTTGGCGGAGGACAGCGAGCGGACGACCTGTTCGGCCTCGGTGAGTTTGACCGTGGAGGCGCCCTCGAAGGTGTCGCTGCCCGGGTCGGTCAGGCCGGCGGTGAGGTTCTCCGAGGGGATCGGCGGGGCGCCCTCGACGTAGCCGATCAGCTGCGGGTCGAACTGGATCTGGCTGACCCACTCGCTGACCAGCTCGCCGACCTTGTAGCCGGTGATCAGGTGCCAGCGGCCGTCCTGGAGGTAGCTGTAGGCGCGCTTGAGGACGCCGAACGCCTCGCCGCGCGAGCCGTACTGCATGTCGGCGTACTCGGCGACCGCCGGGGCGGCCGAGATGCTCTGGTGGAACGGGGTGCGCAGGCCGGCCAGGGCCGATCGGACCTGGGCGGCGTCGTTGGAGACCGGTGCGCTGGACAGCACCGTGCGCGGGCGGCTGGCTTCCGGGCCGAACTCCAGGTGGTTGCCGCGCAGGCCCTCGTCGCGGACCTGGGCGGTGCGGGCCTCGGTGGAGTCCCGGTCGAACGGCCAGTAGGCGACCAGGTCCTCCTTCTCGCCCTTGAGCCGGGTGAACAGGTTGTCCAGCAGCTGCTCGTGGGTGCGGGCGGTGCGCCAGATCCGCACTTCCTCCAGCACGCCCTCGAACGCCTGGGCGGGCTTGCCGCGCTTGAGCACCGCGCCCAGGGTCAGCTGTGCATCGCCGTTCTCGGCGAAGGCGGCGGTGTCGGGCAGGCCCGCGGTGGCGGGCAGGCCCGGGGTGCCGGCCGGGTCGCAGGCCACGGCGACGCCGTTGCGGTACAGCCGGAAGACGCTGCCGCGCGGGTCGGGGTTGCGGACCCAGCGGGCGCCGCGCAGCCGGGCCGGGTGCGAGCCGGTGGCGTCGGCCGTGGTGCTGCCCGTGTTCTCCTCGAAGCGCCAGTGCGCGACCAGGCCGCGGTCGCGGGCGGTGACGGCGGTGCCGAGCCGGGCGGCGTCCCGGGCGGCGCCCCAGATCCGGACCTCGGCGAGCACCCCGGTCAGCTGCTGGACGGTGGCGCCCTCGCGCGCCCGGCCGAGCTCCAGCGGCGCGTCGTTGCCGCGCGGCCCGGGGCCCTCGTAGCGGCCGGCGCCGATCTCGCGGCCGTCCAGGTGGAAGCGGATGTCCTGCCACTCGCGCACGGCGAGCGACTCGACCAGCTCGACGCTCTGGGTGACGGGCTTGCCGTCGGCGCCGGTGGCGGTGATCTGCCGGGTGCCCTTCTGCTCCTGCATCGAGCGGCCGCCCTTGCGGACCACGGCGATGCGGTGGAACTGCCCGGCCCGCACGCCCTCGGTGGAGGTGAAGCGCACGGCCCGGCCGTCGGGCTCCTCGAAGGCGAACTCCAGCCGCCCGTCCGGGAGGACGGCCAGGCGGTAGGGCACGCTGCCGCCGATGCCGTCGGCGGTGCGGCCCTTGGAGAGCAGGCCCTGGGTCTCGCCGAGGCGGTCGACGCGGGCGAACACCTCCAGGGTCAGGTCGTCGGCGATGTCCAGCGCGTCGTCGTCCGGCACCTCCAGGTGGGCGTCGCCGCTCAACTCGACCGCCCAGGACTGCTGGTAGGCCAGGGCGAGGTGGCTCCACTCGCGCAGCGGGAAGGTCTCCCGGCTGACCACCCTGCGGTCGCCGACGACCGCGACGGCCCGGCAGCCGGCGTCGGCGATCGGCGAGCGGGCCGGGACGGGCTTCGGCATGCCGCGCAGTTCGGCGTGCCGGTTGTTTCCGGAGCGGTCGGTCAGGACGGCCGGGGTGCCGGGAGCGGGCGCCGTGTACGTCCAGTAGCCGAGCAGCCCCGCCTCGTTGCCGCTCAGCCGCCGCCCCTGGTCGGCCCGCAGCTCGTCGCCGCCACGCGCCTTGGACCAGAGCCGGACCTCGTCCAGCCGGACGGCGGCGAAGTCGCCGGGCCAGCACAGCACGGTGCCCAGCGAGAGCCGGCCCTGCCCGCGGTACGGGGCACTGGCGGTGCGCCGGGCGATCTCCTGGCCGTCCAGGTAGATCACCTGCTGGCGGGTCTCCCGCTGGAAGACGCAGGCCCAGTGGTGCCACTTGGTGTCGGAGAACCGCTTGGTGGTGTCCAGGTCGTCGTCGTAGAAGGCGAACGTGAAGAAGCCGTTCTTTCGGAAGCCGATCTGCAGGGTCTCGTTGGCGCGCCCCTCGGTGCCGCTGTGTCCGAGCAGCATGTGCGGCCGACTGTCGACCTTGGTGCGCTGGGCCCAGAACTCCACCGTGAAGTCGCCGTCGCCGAAGCCGAAGGCGTCGGGCACCACGGCGGCGTCGTCCGTGCCGTCGAAGACCAGCCCTGAGGTCGCCTGGGTGCCGAGCAGGCCGAGGCCGTAAGGGGTGTCCCCGGCGTTGGCGTGCAGCAGCCGCACCGGCCCCTCGACCCGCTCCGGGTTGACCCAGGCCTCCAGGGTGAGGTCGCCCGGGGTCGCCGCCCGGGGCAGCTGCCCGGCGGGCAGGGCCAGGAAGCGGCCCTTGCCGTCGAAGGCGTAGGCCCGGCCCGGCATGTCGGCCCGCCAGCGCCCGCCGTGGCCGCGCACCAGGCCGTCCGCGCTGCCCAGCGGCAGTTCGGCCAGGCCCCCGGGGTCGACGGTGATCAGCCGGGAGCCCTCCGCGAGGGCGCTGCCGGGCTGCGAGGACTCGGACCAGCGGTGGTCGTAGCGCACCCGCTGCACGCTCATCCCGGGCTTCAGCAGGGTCTGGTCCGCGCCCGCGCCCAGGCGCAGGGACTTCGATCCGGCGGGGTGGCTGCCCTCGAAGCGGAAGCCGTGGCCGCCGACGGTCACGAAGCCGGGGCCGGACAGCGGGGCGAGGGTGCCCTCGGTGAACTGCACCACGTCGCCGTCGATCCGCAACACGGTGGCGATCGTCACCGGCTGCTCGGCCGCGCCGTTGACCACGGCGGCGAAGTCCTCGGCCCGGCGGGGCAGGTGCGACCACTTCTCAATCTGGCCATCGTGCCGGACGGTGAGGGTGACCTGCGTCGGGCCGTCCCCGGCCTCGACGGTGATCGCGGTCCCGGTGAGGTCGGTGTTGGCGTCCCGGGCCGTGAAGGAGACCGTCCGCCCGCCGGCGGCCAACTGCCGGGAGGAGCGCAGCACCTGGCTGTCGTAGTAGGCGGCGAAGAACTGGCCGTTGGAGCCCCGGAAGTAGAGCACGACGTTGCCGGTGGCACTGTCCAGCAGGAACGGGCGGTCAGCGGCGCGGGCGAAGCCCAGCAGCGCGCCGGAGCCGCTCAGCCCGGTGCGGTCGACGGCGAGCTGCGGCACCGGCAGGGCGATGTCGTCGGAGCCGCGCACGCCGCCGGTGAGCCGGCCCAGTTCCTCCTGCTTGGCGGCGAGGCCGGCCTGCTGGGCGGTCAGGTCGCGGCGCAGCTGGGTGAGCCGGTCCTGCTTGGTGGCGAGGAGCTCCAGGCGCTCGGTGAGCTCGGAGATCTGCCGGCTCAGCCGGTCGGTGGTGGGGTTGGACTTCAGCGAGTTGCCGATCCGCTCCAGGAGCAGGACGCCCTCGCCGGAGTCCTTCGCCGCCGCGTAGTCGTACTGGACGATGCGGTCGCCCTGGCTGTCCCGGGCCGCGACCAGCTTGTAGCTGTGCCGGGCCACCAGGCTGTTGCCGTTCCAGCCGTCGAGCGCGAAGTGGGTGGCGGCGTTGTCCGCCTCCCGGCGGTACTGGATCAGGGGGATGTCGTCGCCGGTCCTCCGGTTGTCGACGTTCATGTCGAGTCCGGAGTTGGCGTTCCTGACGAAGCAGCAGGGGTAGCCGTTGAGCGTGGTGCCGGTCGGCTCGAAGGTCCAGACCGTCGACGCGGCCTGCCTGTCGGCGGTGCGCACCAGCGGGGCGACGCTGTCCGTTCGGTCGCCCTGCACCGCGAGGTACTGGTCCTTGCCGTCCTTCTGCAGCTTGAACCGCAGCCGGTAGCGCCAGTAGGTGACGTCACTCTCCAACTCGGTGCGCGCCTCGGCGCGTTGGCGCTCGACGTCCGGGGTCTCGGCGGTCTCCAGCTGGAGGCGGGTGATCTCGGCCTCGGTGGCGGCGATGTCCCGGGTCAGCCGGGCCACCTGGGCGTCCACCTCCCCGGCCGCGTCCACGTTCCCGCTGGACTCCGGCGCGGCCAGCACCGGCAGGGCCAGTTCCTCCGGGACCTGCGCCAGCCGGCCGTCCCGGCCCACGCCGAGGTCCAGGGTGGCGACGTAGGCCTCGTCGGTGGCCTGACCGGTCACCGGGTCGGGCCCGCCGGTGGTGCAGGCCAGCAGCACCCTGGCCTGGCGCTTGACCGGCTTGGACGTCTGGTCGTAGCCGGCGGGCGCGGCCTCCTGCTGGTGGTGCAGCAGCGCCGACAGGCCGGAGACCACCCGGCGCCCGGCGAAGGCGAAGCTGCTGCGGCTCACCCCGGAGTCCTCGCCGACGGGGGCCTCGGAGGTGACCCAGGCGGGGCCGCCGCTCAGCTTCGCGTGCCGGCCGTGATCGGTCTGGTCGTGCAGCGTGGTGCCGGAGCCCTCGTCGAAGCGGTAGTAGACGGCCAGCCCGGGCTCGTTACCGATCAGACGGCGGCCGCGGTCGGCGGCGATCTCCGGACCGCTGCGAGGGCGGAGCCAGATCCGCACCTCGTCCAGCTCGCCGCGCCCGAACGAGCGGGCACCGCGCCCCAACGTGAGCCCGCCGAGGCCGGCGTACGGCATGTCCGTGGTGCGGCGGCCGACTTCGACGCCGTCGCGGTAGACGATCTGCTCGCGGGTGTCCCGGGCGAAGACGCAGGCCCAGTGGTGCCAGTCGGTGTCCGTGGTGCGCTGCGGGATGTCCAGGTCGTCGTGGAAGAAGGCGAAGGTGAAGGTGTCGTCCGGGCGGAAGCCGATGTGCAGGGTGCGCAGCCGGACGCCCTTGGAGGCGCCGTGGCCGATCAGGAAGTCCTCACGGCCGCCGGTGGCGGTGCGCCGGGCCCAGAACTCCACCGTGAAGTCGGAGTCGGCCAGGTCTAGGGCGCTGCTCGGCAGCTCGGCCACGTCGTCGACACCGTCGAAGCGCAGGGCCGTCCCCGCCCGGCCGCCCCCGCCCGCCGCGGGGACCAGCGGACGGCCGGTGAACGGGCAGGTGCCGGGCGCGCTCTCGTAGACGGCGTCCCGGTGGCGCGGGTCGGGGCTGGTCCAGGCCTGGGTGCCCTGGGTGCTGAACAGGCCGTCCCGGCCGCGCTCGACGCTGAAGCCGTCGATCCGGCCCGTGGCGTCGTTGTGCGCGAAGAGCTGCCAGCGCTCCCGGCCGTGCACGGCGGTGGGCACCAGCAGGGCGGTGAACCGGCCCTCGGAGAGGTTGCGGACGAAGGACAACTCCTGGGTCGGTTCGACGAACGGCCGGCCCTCCATGTCCTGCGTACCGAGGCTGTCCTTGGCGGAGTCCGGGCGGCCCTTGTGCCGGCTGCGCCGGTAGCGGACCTCCAGCACCGGCTTCAACTCGCCGCCGGCCAGCACGAACCGGTCGCACAGCAGGGTGGCGTCAACCGCCGCGACCTTGCCCTCGCCGCCCTTGGCCAGGTAGTCGGTGCGGGCCGGGTCGCCCGAGGAACCGGCGCCGTCGGCGAGCCGGAACACCGCGTCCGGGTGGTCGGCGCGCACCGACTGGCGCAGCACGTACACGTGGGTGCCGTCGGACAGGACCTGGAAGGGGGCGGCGGCGCCGAGCCGGGCGGTGCTGGACAGGAACCGGTCCAGCTCCTGGTCCTCCAGCCGCTCCGCCGCGTCCGCCTCGACCCGGCCGCCGCGCTTGACGACGGGCATCCGCACCGCGCCCGCCACCGCGTAGCCGACCCTCGCCACCTCCGTCGGGAAACGCAACGCCAGCGGGTCCTCCGACCAGTACGCCGCGTCCGCCTCGCCCTTCGCCTCGTCGTGCTGCGACAGGTCCAGGACGCTGTAGACGATCCGCCGTTGGTCGTCCATCGCGAACGCGACCGTACTGCCTTGGTGCCGCACGGTCGTGGTGTGCACGTAGGCGCGGTCGCTGTATACCTTCGCCAGGTGCTGCGTCTCCGTCAAGCTGCCACCTCATGCCGGGTGGCCGAAGGGCTACCGACGGCCACGCGATCAACACAGAACGTGCCCACGCTTTCACCGGACGTGACTGATCATCAAGATACTTTCGGGCCACGGAACATGGCCGATCACGCCATCCGGCCCGGGCGCTCCGGGCACTCCGGGCGGGGGGCGGTCGCCGGTAGGTCACGGCCCTGCGGGGTTTTGAGATCGGCCGCGCCCTGTGGCTGGCGGGGTCGCCGGGATCGTCCGCGCCCACCGAAAAGCCCAGGCCGGGGACCAATCCCGACCTGGGCTTCGGTGTCTTCGGTGTGCTGTCAGTGGCCGGTGGTCATCGAGATCCGGGCGAGGACGGCGGTCGCCTGCGCCGGGTTGACGCGGAGCCAGGCGGCCAGGTGCTCGCGGACGGCCTCGGCGACGCAGGCGCGGACGGGCCCGCTGCCCAGTCGTTCGCGGGTGGCCCCCTCGAACTCGGGGCGATCGAGCTTCACCGACACGACCGCCGTCAGGCCCACGCCGAGCTGGGCGGGGGTGAGGTCGGGGTCGGACGGCATGAGCAACTGCTCCTCGCGGGCATGGGCGTTGAGCGCGGCCGCCAGGCCGTCGCGGAAGCCGAGCTCGTGCGTGCCGCCGCAGGTGGTCGGCCGGCTGTTGGCGTAGCTTGCGACCCGCTCCTCGCGCGAGTCGCACCAACGGAAGGCCACCTCGACACTTCCCTCCATTTCGGAGTACTCGCGCTCGAAGCCGATCACGTCCGGGTGGAGGGGGGCGGCGCCCTGCTCAGCGATGCGGTCCCTCGGTCCGCCCGGGAACCGGAAGCGGACGGCCCGGGGCGCCGCGGGGTCGCGGTCATCGGTCAGAGTGACGTCCAAGTCCCGGTTCAGGAAGGCCAGTTCCCTGAAGCGCTCGGCCAGCGCGTCGAACGAGAACTCCAGTGTCTCGAAGATCTCGGCATCGGGCCGGAAGGTGATCGCGGTCCCGCTGCCGTCGGCCGGTCCAGCGTGGGCGGGCGTCGCGACAGCCACACCTCGCTCGTACTCCAGCACCCAGCGGGCGCCGTCGCGCCGCACCTCGGCCGTCAGACGGTCCGACAGCGCGTTGACGACGGCCAGTCCCACGCCGAAGTAACCGCCGAGCAGCGAGCGCCGGTTGGCAGGCTGCGCCCCCCAGCAGAGCACGGTCAACCGGGTCTCCAGCGCAGGGCCGTCACTGTGACCGGCGTGCTCGACCGGGACGCCCATGCCGTCGTCGGCGACGCGGACGCCACCATCGGCGGTGAGGGTGATCTCCACACGGCTGGCGGTGCCGCCGAGGATCTCGTCCAGCGCCCGCTCGGCGGCCTCGAACACCAGGTCGTGCAGGCCGCGTTCACCGACCGATCCGATGTACATCCCAGGCCGCTTCCGAACGGCCTCCAGGCCCTCAAGAACCACGATCTTGCTGCCGTCGTACGCCTTTGATTCCTCGCCCATGATGTCCCCTCCGAAGGTGCCCGACAAAGCTCCCCCAGCCTAGGAGATTTCCGAGAAAACACTAGGTCAGAGCCAGTTTGGCGAGGCCACTGACGGGCTCCTGAGAGGCAACCGCGAGCGCCCGGCCGGGACGGCTGCGCACTGCCGCCGAGATCCGGCCACGGCCCTCCGAGGGGCGTCTGCGGCACCGTTCCGGGCGGCTGCGGGGCCACGAGTTCCAAGAATTTTCACGTCGCCCCGGTGCGGTCGTGGATGACGCCTGAACCGTGGGGGCCCGGCGCCGCGCGGGCGGGGGCGGGGGCGCGCGGTCATCGACGGGGGCGGGGCGCCCAGGCG
>NZ_JBHWIR010000205.1:0-6358 GCF_042731835.1 Kitasatospora sp. NPDC059817
CTATTCTTGTCATAACGGCGACCCCCCGGGTTCGCCACCCGCGTCCCCCTCCAACACCCCCGCCCCCCCCCCGGGGGGCCCCCCGCCCGCGGCCCCCCGCCCCGGGCCCGCCGAAAATCCGCGGCCCGGCCTGCGAGCGCCCGCTAGGGTCTGTCCGGGCACCCCGGCCGCACATCCACGGAGGAGTTCCGCGATGCCCGAGCTGCACCCCCACTACGAGCCCTACGCACAAGGCCTGCTGGACGTCGGAGACGGGCAGCGGATGCACTGGAACGCCTCCGGCAACCCGGCGGGCAAACCCGCCGCGATCGTGCACGGCGGGCCCGGGTCCGGCCACCGGCCGGGCGCCCGGCGGTACTTCGACCCCGAGCGGTACCACGTGGTCCAGTTCGACCAGCGCGGCTGCGGACAGAGCCTGCCGCACGCCGCCGACCCGGCGACCGGGCTGGAGCACAACACCACCGAGCGGCTGATCGCGGACATGGAGCGGCTGCGCGACCACCTCGGCATCGAGAAATGGCTGCTGTACGGCGGCTCCTGGGGCTCGACGCTGATCCTCGCCTACGCCCAGGCCCACCCCGAGCGGGTCTCCGAGATCGTGCTCTGCGGCGTCACCACGACCCGCCCCGAGGAGACCGACTGGCTCTACCGGGGCGTCGCCCGCTTCCTGCCCGGCCCGTGGGAGGAGTTCCGGAACTTCCTGCCGGCCGCCGACCGCGACGGTGACCTGGTGGCCGCCTACAGTCGGCTGCTCAACAGCCAGGACGAGACCGTCCGGCGGGCCGCCGCGAACGCCTGGGCCACCTGGGAGGACGCCGTCATCGCGCACGAGGCGCTGGGCAAGCCGAACGCCTACAGCGACCGCCCCGCCGACGCGCTGATGGCGTTCACCCGGATCACCGCGCACTACTTCGCGCACCACGCGTTCCTGGCCGACGGCCAACTGCTGCACGACGCCGGACGGCTGGTCGGCATCCCGGGCGAACTGATCCACGGCCGACTGGACCTCGGCTCGCCGCTCGACACCGCGTGGCGGCTGACCCGGGCCTGGCCGGAGGCCCGACTGACCGTCATCGACGAGTCCGGGCACACCGGGAGTCCGGCGATGACGGAGGCGGTCCTCGCGGCGATCGAGCGGTTCGCCTGACCTGCCCGCTCGTCCGGTCCCCTTGTCCGGTCCGTTTGCCCAGTCCGTCTGCCCAGTCCGCCTGCCCAGTCCGTCTGCCCAGTCCGCCCGGCCGGTTCGTCCACGGGCGGACGGGCGGTTCACGCGAACGGCCTCCGCCTACGATACGAAGCATGATCGCCTATGTCCCAGCCGCCCTGTTCTTCCTGTTGTTCGGAATCGGGGTACTACGCGACCGCCGCCAGTTCAGCAATGCCGTCCTGCTCGGCATCGCCGTCTCCCTGCTCGCCCTCGCCCTGCTCACCGAGCTGCGCAAGGCGCCCACACTGGTGATGGAACTGGCGGCGGTGGCGATCATCCTGCTGCCGGCCCTCGGCACGGCGGCCCTGGTCTGGTTCCTGATCGCCAACGGCCTGACCATGATCCGCAAGGAGGGCAGACGGCCCGCCAACCTGCTGTCCCTCCTCGCCGGTCTGGGCATCCTCGCCGTCATCGCACTGCTGCTCGCTGCTCTGGCCACCCGCTCGCCCCGGCTGGGCGTACTGGCGGGCACCGCCGTCCTGGTGGTCGGCTACATCTCCTTCCTGTTCGTCTGCTTCGTCGGCTACGCATTCCTCTACGGCCGCCACCGGCCGCGCCGGAACGTGGACTTCGTGGTCGTCCTCGGCTCCGGTCTGATCGGCGGCGAGCGCGTCCCGCCGCTGCTGGCCAGCCGGCTCGACCGGGGCCGGGAGGTGTACGACAAGCAGGCCGCGCGCGGCAACCCGCCGGTGCTGATCACCTCCGGCGGCCAGGGCCCGGATGAGAAGCTGCCGGAGTCCCACGCGATGGCCGACTACCTGACCGGGCGCGGCTTCCCGGCCGAACACATCGAGCGCGAGGACCGCTCCCGCACCACGGAGGAGAACCTGCTCTTCAGCAAGGCCATCATGGAGCAGGCCAAGCCCGACTACCGCTGTGTCGTGGTCACCAACAACTTCCACGCCTTCCGGGCGGCGCTCACCGCCCGCAGGACCGGCGTCAACGGGCAGGTGTTCGGCTCGCCGACCGCCGCGTACTACTGGCCGAGCGCGACGATCCGCGAGTTCGCCGCCGTGTTCCTCTCGCACAAGCTGATCAACTTCGGGATCTGCGGCCTCCTCGCGCTCTGTGGGCTGCTCGCGGCCCTCTGAACCGCAGCCGACCCCGGGCCCCGACCGCCGAAGCGACCGGGGCCCGGCCGTACCTTCAGCCGAACCTCCGTCAGGTCTCCCTCCGGTCCTCCGAACCTCTGCCCGGGCCTCCGGTCATGCCACCGGTCGGACCACCTGTCAGGCCGCCGCTCAGGCCGCCGGGCGGGGCGCCAGGATGGCGCAGGTGGTGGTGGCGTGCGCGTAGAGCTTGCCGTTCTCCACCCCGACCACCCTTGCCTCGGCCGTCGCCATCGTCCGGCCCAGATGCAGCACCAGGCCCTCGCAGCGCAGCAGCCCCGAGTCGGCGAACAGCGGGCGCAGCATGTGGACGTTCAACTGCGTAGTGGTGTAGCCGATCCCGGCGGGCAGCCGGCTCAGCACGGCGCAACCGAGCGCCGAGTCGAGCAGGGTGGCGAGGTAGCCGCCGTGCACGGTGTTCATCGGGTTGTAGAGGTGATCGCCGAGTTCGCCCTCGAACACCGCCGTGCCCGGCTTCACCTCGGTCAGATGGAATCCGAGGGTGCTGCAGATCGCCGGCTCCTGAATCCGGCCCGCGAGGATCTCGTGCAGGATCTCCTCTCCGCTCAGGCGCGGGAAGGCGGAGATCGGCGGGCCGGCCGTCCAGGTGTGGGTCCTGGTCCGGGGCACCTGGCCCTCCAGGGCCTGCCGGCCTTCAAGGAGCTCCTGGCCCTCCGGAGACATCGCGCCGCCGGGGTCTGCCTCATTCGTCGTCATGGGATCAACCTGCCTTGTTCGCGCACGCCCCTCAAGTACCTTCCGCGGTACGGCCGGCGCGCGGCCCCCGGGCATCGGACCATGGCGGTCCACGCCATGGCGGGGCGGTGGACCTCGGGTGGCCGTCACATGGCACCGGGGCACGGGGCGCGCCACGCTGCACGGCATCCGCCCCCACTCCTCCCCCACCCAGGAGCCCCCATGCCTCTCCGTCCTGCCGCCGCCGCGTTGCTGATGGCCGCCGCACTCGCGATCGGCACCACCGCACCCGCCCCGGCTGCGGCCGACACCGTGAGCGGGACCTTCCAGCAGGTCACCGGATTCGGCGCCAATCCGGGAAACCTCGCGATGTACTCCTACACCCCCGCCGGACTGCCGAGTGGCGCGCCGCTGGTGGTCGCGCTGCACGGCTGCCTGCAGACCGCCAACGACTACTACCGCAGCTCCGGTTGGACGACCTTCGCCGACCGGTACGGCTTCGCGGTCGTCTTCCCGCAGACCAGCAGTGCCAACAACAGCCTCTCCTGCTTCAGCTGGTTCGACGCGACCAAGGACGCCCGGGGCACCGGCGAGGCTGAGTCGGTGATCGAGATGGTCACCAAGGCCAAGGCCCTGTACGGCTCGGACGGCCGGCGGGTGTTCGTCACCGGGCTGTCGGCCGGCGGCGGGATGGCCTCCGACCTGCTGGCCGACTACCCGGACGTGTTCGCCGGCGGGGCGATCGACTCCGGCCTCCCGGCCCAGTGCGCGACCGCCCAGAGCGCCGCCTCCGGCTGCCAGAACTCCGACCAGGGGCTCACCCCGGCCCAGTGGGGCGACAAGGTCCGGGCCGCGTACCCGGGCTACGCCGGGCCCTGGCCCCGGGTGGCGATCTGGCAGGGCAGCGCGGACACCGTGGTCAGGCCGGTGAACGCGACGGAGCTGCGCGACCAGTGGACCAACGTCCAGGGTGTCGGCCAGAGCCCGACCAGCACCCGGAGCCTGCCGGGCGGCACCACCGAGGAGGTCTACGCCGACGCGGGCGGGCGGCCCGCCGTGGCGCTGTTCACCATCGCCGGGATGGGCCACGGGCTGGCCGTCAACCCCGGCTCCGCAGCCGACCAGTGCGGGGCCACCGGCAGCTACTTCCTCAACACGATCTGCTCCAGCTACTACACCGCGCAGTTCTGGGGCCTGGACGGCGGCACGGGGCCCACCAACCCCGGCCTGCCCGCCCCGACCGGGCTGACCGCGACCCCGGCGGGCCAGAGCTCGATCGTCCTCGCCTGGCAGGCCGTCAGCGGGGCCGCCTCCTACCAGGTCTACCGGGACGGCACGATGGCGGGCAGTGCCACCGGCCCGTCCTTCACCGACACCGGGCTCGCCCCCGGCACGTCGTACGGCTACACCGCGGCGGCGGTCGACCCGTCGGGCGCGGTGGGCACCCGATCGGCGGCGGTGACGGCGACCACCGGCGGCGGCGCCGCGCAGTGCTTCACCGACAGCAACTACAACCAGGTCCGGGCCGGGCGGGCCACCCAGAGCGGCGGCCTGACCTACGCACTCGGCTCGGGCCAGAGCATGGGCCTCTGGAACACCTTCGTGACGCACACCCTGAAGCAGACCGGCCCGGGCTACTTCGTGCTCGCCGACGGCCAGTGCTGAGCGGGCGAAACCCGACCTCCGGCTCATCCGTCCCCCTCTCCCGGGCGCAGCCCCGCCTCTCCTGAGCGCAGCCCGGCGAACAGGTCGGTCTCGGACCCCTCGCCCTCGACCGGCACCAGGCTCCGGGCGAGGTGGTAGTCCTCCGTCGGCCAGACCTCGCGCTCGATGTCCCGTGGGTGGGCCATGAACGCGACCCCGGGCTCGATCTGGGTGGCGTGCGCCAGCAGTGCCGCGTCCCGTACGGCGAACTGCTCGGCGCACGCGATCCGGGTGGTGGTGGCGAGGGCGGGCGGGGTGTCCGGCCAGTCCGCGAGCAGTGCGCCCATGCCCGAGGGGACGCCCCGCTCCGTCATCGCGTCGTGCAGGGTCTGGAACCAGGCTCTGGAGAGCGCCAGGTGGTAGTAGAGCTTCGCCGCCTGCCAGGGTTCCCCCGTCTCGGGGTGGCGGCCCGGGTCGGCGGCGGCCTCGAAGGCCTCGACCGTGACCTGGTGGGTCATCACGTGGTCGGGGTGCGGATACCCCCCGGTCTCGTCGTAGGTGACCACCACGTGCGGACGGAACTCCCGGATCAGGGCGACCAGCGGCGCCGCGGCCGCCGCCACGGGCTGGGCGGCGAAGCAGCCCGCCGGCAGCGGTTCGCCCGGGCCCGGCATGCCGGAGTCCACGAAGCCGAGGAACTGCTGGCGCACCCCGAGGATGCCCCGGGCGGCCGCCATCTCCTCGCTCCGGATCCGGGCGAGGTCCGCCCGGACCTCGGGGCGGTCCATGGCCGGGTTGAGCACCGAGCCGCGCTCACCGCCGGTACAGGTGGCGACCAGGACGTCCACCCCCTCGGCGGCGTACCGCGCGAGGGTGGCAGCGCCCTTGCTGGACTCGTCGTCGGGGTGGGCGTGGACGCTGAGCAGGCGGAGCCGCCCGGCGTGCTGGGTGAACACGGCGCCTCCGTACGTGGCCGATGTGGTCATGCGCCCTCCCCGGGTCGTCCGTCCGGCGGCCGCTCCGACCGCCCGGAAGAAACTTAGGACGGACCCAGCGATTAGGTCAAGCCTACTTTCTGGGTCCGACCCAGCGAACTGCGCTACGCTGCCCCCATGACGGAACCCACAACGGAAACCGCGACGGAAACCCTGACGGGAACCGGGGCCGCCCCGACCCTGCGCGAGCTCAACAAGCGCCGCACCCGCGAGGCGATCTCGCACGCCGCGACCAGGCTCTTCATCGAGCAGGGCTTCGACCGCACCACCATCGCCGAGGTCGCGACGGCCGCCGGAGTCGCCAAGATGACCGTCACCAACCACTTCCCGCGCAAGGAGGACCTCCTCCTCGACCTGCACGAGGAGATCGTCGGTCGGCTCGCCCGGGCGGTCGCCGAGCGTGCGCCCGGCGAGTCCGCCCTCGCCGCGCTGCGCCGCGACTGCCTGGCCGGCCTCGACCGGCACGACCCACGGCTCGGCTTCTCCGGCCCGGCGTTCGCCCGCACCGTCGCCGACAGCCCCGCCCTGGTCGCCCGGATCCGCGAGCTGCACGAACAGAGCGAGACCGCCCTGGCCGAGGCCCTGGCCGGGGCCACCCGCCCCACGACAACCGGCACTCCGCCCGGCGCGGGGCCCCCCCCGCCCGGCCGGCCCCCCGCCCGCCCCCCCGGCCCCCTCGAGAGCCCGGGGGGCGCCCGGGGGCACGC
>NZ_JBHWIR010000205.1:6368-12618 GCF_042731835.1 Kitasatospora sp. NPDC059817
CGCCCCCCCCGGGCGGGGGCCCCCCCCCCCCACCCACCCCCCCCCCCCCCCGGGCGGGCGCCCGCCCGCCCGGGGCGGCACACCGGCCGGCCCGCCGGTCGACTTCGAGAGCCGGGTGGCCGCCGGGCTGCTCGCCGCCGTCGACCGCACGGTGTTCACCGAAGTGTTCCGCAGGCTGCTGGCCGGCGACGAGGCCGCCGCCATCACGGCGGCGGTGCGCCCCTCGGCCGTCCGGGCCTTCGACCGACTGGAGGGCGCCCTGGGCACCTTCGCCGTCCGACCGGGCTCCTGACCTGCGGCGCGAGACGCCCACCCGTGGAGAGCCCTTGACGAAAGGTTGACCTGCTCACGGCAGAAGGTTGACGACCGCCGCCCCTATCGTCGGCCCATGCCCTCACAGCCCATCAGGCCCACCACCCTGCCGGTCCTGCCCTACCGCAAGCCCACCCGAGGCCGGGACTACTGGGTCCTGGACAACGTCCTCCCCGACCCGGACGCCGTCCGCGAGCGCTGTCTGGCCCGCGGCGACTGGACCGAAGGCTACCCGCACCGCCCCGAGACCTGGCCCGGCCTGCGCACCATGCCCGGCCTGGAGCCCGACGAGCTGGCCCGGGTGGAGGCCCTGGTCCGCAAGGCCACCGGCGCTCCCCGGCTCTGGGTGCAGAGCACCCCGGGCGGCGGCACGCTCAACCACAACTGCGTCCAGGTCGTCGGCGCCGGGGAGTCGGAGTCCCGCCCGCACACCGACTCCCGCGCGCTCTGCCGCTACGCCGCCGTGCTCTACCTCAGCCCGGGCGCGCCGAAGGACGCCGGCACCAGCTTCTACCGCCAGCAGTTCCCCGGCGGACGCCTCGGCGGGAACCTCGTCAACGCGCCGCACAACAACCTGGTCGAGGCGCTCGGCACCCGCCACGTGCCCGCCGACCACTTCACCGAGGACGTCCGCGTCCCCAACCGCTACAACCAGCTGCTCCTCTACCACGCCAACCTCATGCACAGCGCGACCTCCTACTACGGCGCCGAGCTGCCGGAACGTCGGATGACGGCCGTCTTCTTCTGGATGGCCTGACGGACCGACAGCACGCCCGACCACCGAACGCGGCAACCGAACGCGGCCGCCGAACGCGGTCTCCGGAGCTGCCGAGGACTCACCGCCCCCTTGACCCGGCCCCGCCCGCACCCCCGAGAGTGGCAGGGGCGGGCCGCGCCACGGCGGCCGCAGCGGAGAGGGGACCACCCGTGAACGCACCCTGTCTCATCCTCGACATCGGCGGCGTCCTGGAATACACGCCGAGGACGGGCTGGCCGGAGCGCTGGGAGCGCCTGTTGGAGCTGCCGCCGCACGCGATCGACGAGCGGCTGCGGGACGTCTGGCAGGCCGGCGCGATCGGCGGCATCACCGAGCCGGAGGTGCGTGAGCAGGTGGCCGCCCGGTTGCACCTCGGTCCGGCCCAGGTCGCGGCCTTCATGGCCGACCTCTGGGAGGAGTACCTGGGCACACCGAACGAGGAGCTCATCGCCCACGTGCGCGGACTGCGCGGGCGGGCCCGGCTCGGCATCCTCAGCAACAGTTTCGTCGGCGCCCGCGAACGCGAGGTCCCGCTCTACCGGTTCGACGAGCTGGTGGAACACATCGTCTACTCGCACGAGATCGGGACCGGCAAGCCCGACCCGCGCGCCTACGAGATCACCTGCGCCGAGTTGGGCGTCAGCCCGGTCGACTGCCTCTTCATCGACGACCACGCGCCCAACGTCGAGGCCGCCCGGGCGGTGGGCATGCAGGCCCATCTGTTCGAGGACAACGCCTCCGCCATCGCCCGCATCGCCCGTCACCTCGGCGACGGCGACGGCGACGGCGACGTCCGTTGACGGGCTGAACGGGCTGAACGGGCTGAACGGGCTGAACACTCACTCCGTACGTGGGGGCAGGACGGACACCCCTGACGGCCCGGCGCCCGCCACGGTGACACCCCGACCGAGGCCCCGGAGACCACGCGCGGCCCCGCACCGATTGGCGACCGCCGCGTCCGGGGACGCTGGCCGCATGCACCAGGACGCCGTACCGCCGACCGAGACGATCCGCCCCGATTGGGCCGGGATCGACCAGCTGCCGACCACCGACCTGCTCCGCCTGATGAACGCCGAGGACCGCACCGTCCCCGCCGCGGTGGCCGGGGAGTTGGTCCGGATCGCCGCCGCGGTGGACGCCACGGCGGCACGGATGGCGGCCGGTGGGCGGCTGGTCTACGCCGGGGCGGGGTCCGCCGGGCGGCTCGGGGTGCTGGACGCCGCCGAGTGCCCGCCGACCTTCGGCACCGATCCGGGCCTGGTGGTGGGCCTGATCGCGGGGGGCGGGACCGCCGTGGCCGAGGCCGTCGAGGGCGCCGAGGACCGCCCGGAGCTGGCGGCGGCCGACCTGGCCGCGCTCCGGCTCACCCCGGCCGACACCGTGGTGGGCGTCTCCGCCTCCGGCCGCACGCCGTACGCGGTGGCGGCTGTCCGGACCGCACGGGCGGCCGGGGCGCTGACGGTCGGACTGGCCTGCAACCGGGGTTCGGCGCTGGTGGCGGCGGCCGAGCTGGGGATCGAGGTGGAGGTCGGCCCGGAGGTGCTGGCAGGGTCAACCAGGCTGAAGGCGGGCACGGCGCAGAAGCTGGTGCTCAACATGCTGTCGACCGCCGTCATGGTCCGGCTCGGCCGGACGTACGGCAATCTGATGGTCGACGTCCGGGCCACCAACGCCAAGCTCCGCGCACGGGCCCACCGGATCGTCACGGAGGCCACCGGCGCCGACGAGGCGGCGGTCCGCCGCGCGCTCGCCGCCACCGGGGGCCGGGCCAAGGACGCGATCCTGGTCCTGCTCGCGGACGTGGACGCGCCGACCGCCGCCCGGCAGCTCGCCGCCTCCGGCGGGCGGCTGCGCGAGGCACTACGCGCCCACCGCCGCTAGGGGCTCTCTTTCGGATCACGCCGGGCGCGCGACGCGCCCCCAGCCTGGCGGCCGGGAGGTACCCCAAGGCATCCCGCCTGGACGCACGCCCGAATCGCCCAAGTACGTCCAGTACGAGGACGACTCGGGCGCACGCCCAGCCGGGCGCGTCATGGGGGCACCTCCCGGCCGAAGGCTGGGGGAGCCGCGGGCTGATCCGCCAAGATCGACCGGACAGGACCTAGTACTCCAGCAGGACTTCGACGTTTTGCCTGTTCAGAGGGCTGCGCGGTGGGGTGTAGCGGGCTGATGCTTGATCAGGGGCGGTCTTCATTGGGCCGCCCCTCGATCGTGTGCAGCCGGCGTTGGTAGTGACAGCGCCGGGCGACGGTCTGGCGTTGTCGCCGCCAGGTGGACCACTTCAAGGCGTGAGCGAGGGGCGGGCAGTGTGGTGGACGCGGGCCGCGGGGACAGCCAGTTGCCAGGAGCCGCCGGATCTCTGCCACGGTGAGGTCGACCAGGGCGCGGGAACCGTTTCTGCAGCCCCCTTTGCAGCAGCCCCCTTTGCAGCAGCCGCCGCGGCCATCGCGGCCAGGAAGGCGTGGGCGAGCATGGCCAGGGTGACGTGTCGCATCCAGCCGGGGAAGCGGCGGACCTCGTACTGGTCCAGGCCGCACTCGTTCTTCGCGGCCTGGAAGCACTCCTCGATCGCCCGGCGCATCCCGGCGATCCGCACCAACTGCTCCACGGTCGTGTCGAGTTGTGCGTAGGCGAGGCAGTAGGCGAGCTCGTCGGGCCTGCTCAGACTGCGGCGGGCCAGCGCCCACCGCTGGCGGACCGGGGTCTCATCCTGGTAGTCGAACTCGGCCACGGCGGGTAGCCGGATGGCCGCCCAGTCATAGATGCGCGGTCCTTTGGCACCGTCGCCGCACGAGATCCGCTCCCAGGCCCGGGCCGGGGCCTGGGCAAACAGCCAGTCGACGCGTGGACAGCCCACGCTGAACTGGGACTTGGGCACCGCCAGGACGTAGCCGACGCCGGACTGTTCCAGCAGGCGACAAAAGCGCCCCTCCTGGCCGTAGGCCGAGTCCGCGGTGACCCAGGCGATCGGCAGGTCGGAGGCCGGCGCCCGCAGCACCAGGGCCTTGGCGAGGCCGCCCTTGGGGCGGAACTCCCGCTCGTCGGGGATCCTCGCTGCGCGGCAGCGGTCCCGGTCCTCGGTCCAGGATTTGGGCAGGTAGAGCTCGCGGTCGACCAGGGCGCGGCCACGGGTGGAGGCGCAGGCGGCGAAGACCCCGATCCGGCAGTTCCCGGTGCGGCCGGCGGTGCCGGAGCATTGGCGCTGCACACCGGCAGAGGTGGTGCCCTTCTTGACGAAGCCGGTGTCGTCGATGATCAGGACTCCGTCGTCGGCTCCGAGGCGTTCGGCGACGTAGTGCTGGAGTTCGTCGCGGATCTCGTCCGCGTCCCAGCGGGAACCGGCGAGCAGGTGCTGCAGGCCGTCGGGTGTGGCGTGACCTGCGTATTCGGCCAGTTGCCAGCCGTTCTTGCGGCCGACTGGTCCGAGCAGGCCGCGGACGCGCGCATCCGGCGGCGTGGCTCCACGCGGCTGAAGCGGTGGCCGATACGGAGGAAGAGGTCTTCGAGTTCGTTGTCCCAGGTCTCGGCTGCAGGCTCGTTGATCACGACGAGAGGCTGCCCCGGCGCTGTCACTACCAACGCCGGCTGCACACGATCGAGGGGCGGTCCGATGAAGACCGCCCCTGATCGAGCATCAGCCCGCTACACCCCACCGCGCAGCCCTCTGAACAGGCAAAACGTCGAAGTCCTGCTGGAGTACTAGTGCCGGACGATCCGCAGGACGGCGGTGCTCCCGGTGTAGCCGCCCACGTAGAAGGTGTGGCCGTCGGGCCCCAGGGCGAGACCGCTGATGACCCCGTCGGTCAGGCCGATCAGCGACTCCTGCGGGACGGCGGCGCCCGTGGCGGCGTCGAGGGCGAGCACCGAGCCCCTGATGGTGGACGTGCCGGTGGTGACGTAGAAGCGGGTGCTGTCCGCGCCGGCACGCGGGAAGTGCAGGTTGGCGTACCCGTTGGTCAGTGCGAGGTGTGCGGCGACGGTGTCGGTGGCGGTGTCGACGACGTCGGCCGCGCCGCTGCCCGAGGCGTTCACGGCGAGCAGGCGGCCGCCGTCGGGGGTGAGCGCCAACTCGTGCCCGTACACCGTGGCGGTGGCGGGGATCCTGCCGACGACGGACGGCACGGCGCCGCTGGTGTCCAGGTGCACCACGCCCACGTTGGCGCCGACGTAGACGTCGCGGCCGTCCGCTCCGACCGCCAGCCCGTTCACGTTCATCGCCGGGACCGGCACCGCGTCGGTGAACGCCAGCCTCGCGGTGTCGAACCTCAGGACCCGCCCGTCGCCCCTCGACCGGATCCCCGACGACCCGTCCTGGGTGACGTAGAGCGTCGCCCCGTCCGGGCTGAGCGCCAGCTCGTTGAGCTTCCCCTCGGTCCAGCGCTCCGGGCGCGGCTGGTCCGGCACGGGGAGCGAGGCGAGCACGGTCAGCGAAGCGGTGTCCCACACGGTCACGACGTCGAGGTTCAGGACGTAGAGCCGCGAGCCGTCCGGGCTGAGCGCCGTGATCGAGGACCAGTTGTGGTTGCCGGTGCTGTCCTGGCCGGTGACCTGGCCGGTCTGGGTGTCGACCGCCCTCACCGCGATCCTGTTGTTCGCGTCGGCCACCGTGACGTACACCGTGGTGCCGTCCGGGCTGACCACCGGCACCACGTCGCCGCGGCCCACCACGACGGTGGCCTCGACGCCGGGGATCGGGGTGGTGGCCACGGCGGGCCCGCCCGCCAGTGCGAGCAGTGCCGCCGTGGTGGCCACCGCCGTCGCCCAGCGGGCCGTCCTCGCAAGAGCTCTCATTGATCGCTTCCCCTCCCCGCGCCGCCCTCGCGGCGCCCCTGGGAAGGCTAGCCGCCGGTGAGGGGGGCGTGAGGACAATAGGAGAAATGTGCAAGGGATGTGATGATTCGTCAGATCCGTGTTCGAGGTGGTCTGGGTCGCCCCGTACGCCCCCTGCCCGGGCCCGCCCGCACGCCCGCCGTCGCCCCGGCCCGTACACCGACGTACCCGCCCGCGCTTCCCGGATCCGCTCCACCCACCACCACCGGCTGACGTCCCGACACCACCGCGCGGCTAGGGGCTCTCTTTCGGATCCCGTCGGATCAGCGCGCGGCGTCGGAGTGCGTGCATCGCAAGGCGGAGGAGGGAGTCCATGCGGAGTATCGGCGACCGACGACAACGCGGCGAGGT
>NZ_JBHWIR010000206.1:0-12518 GCF_042731835.1 Kitasatospora sp. NPDC059817
CCCCGGTCCGGATCGGACCGGGGCCGCCGCCGATTTCACGGGAGGCCGTTCATGCGGTTAGACTCGTGAAACTGCTCGGCGAGGGATGCCGTGTGCCTGCTTGCCGGGTGCCCGCTCCGTGATCGACGCGCTGCCGGTACCGGATTCCCGTCCGCCGGCAGAGGCCGTTACCGCCGAGTGACCCCCGAACGTACTGAGGGTGTGGTCCCGGCGGTTTTTCGCGTTGCCTGCACCCCCGCGCCAGTCTTCCCGAGGAGTGCAGTCGTGTCCGAGATCCGCATCGCCGCTGAGACCCGTTCCGAGTTCGGCAAGGGTGCCGCCCGTCGCGCCCGCCGCGCCGGCTTCGTCCCCGGTGTCGTCTACGGCCACGGCCACGCCCCGGTTCACCTGAACCTGCCGAGCCACGACCTGATGATGGCGCTCAAGACCCCGAACGCCCTGCTGGTCGTGCCGATCGAGGGCAAGGACGAGTACGTGCTGCCGAAGGCCGTCCAGCGCGAGGCCATCAAGCGCACCATCGAGCACGTCGACCTGCTGCTGGTCAAGCGCGGCGAGAAGGTCACCGTCGAGATCCCGGTCCTGACCGAGGGCGAGCTGGCCCCCGGCGGCAACCTGCTGGAGCACGTCCTCAACGCGCTGCCGATCGAGGCCGAGGCCACCCACCTGCCCGAGTCGGTCACCGTCTCGGTCGAGGGCCTGGAGTCCGGTGCCTCCGTCCTCGCCAAGGACATCGTCCTGCCGGCCGGCGTCACCCTGGCCGTCGACGCCGACGCCGTCGTGCTGCAGGTCATCGGCGCCCAGGCCGCCCCGGCCGAGGACGAGGCCGCCGAGGCCGAGGGCACCGAGGCCTGAGCCTCGCCCCACCAGCTGTGACCGCTGCCCCGGTCGCTCCCCTCGGAGCGGCCGGGGCAGCGGTGTGTCCGGGAAGATGACGTAGAGCGCGCACAGGAGGAGAGAGGGCATGGCGGACGAGTACGAGGGCCCCTGGCTGGTGGTGGGGCTGGGCAACCCGGGCGAGCAGTACGCCCGGAACCGGCACAACATCGGGTTCATGGTGGTGGACCTGCTGGCGCAGCGGATGGGCGCGAAGTTCAAGGCGCACAAGAGCCGGGCGCAGGTGGCCGAAGGGCGGCTGTCCGGCCGCCGGGTGGTGCTGGCCAAGCCGATGTCGTTCATGAACCTCTCCGGCGGGCCGGTGACGGCGCTGCGGGACTTCTACAAGGCGCCGGCCTCGGCGCTGGTCGCCGTCCACGACGAGCTGGACATCGACTACGCGGCGCTGCGCCTCAAGCTGGGCGGCGGGGACAACGGCCACAACGGGCTGAAGTCGATCACCAAGTCGCTGGGGCCGGACTACTACCGGGTGCGGTGCGGGATCGGTCGGCCGCCGGGCCGGATGGAGGTCGCGGACTTCGTGCTGAAGGACTTCTCCGGCGCCGAGCGCAAGGAACTGGAGTGGTTCGTGGACCGCTCGGCGGACGCGGTGGAGGCGCTGCTGTCCGAGGGGCTGGAGCGGGCGCAGGGCACCTACAACTCCTGACGCTCCATCAAGTCGGGGAGTGGTGTTACGCAACAGTCGTACAACGCTTGCCGGTCCAAACCTGAATCCGTGTGAGAAGCCTGTGCGGGATCGGATAGCGTCGGCCTGGTACGCGAACGAGTCCTGGGGAGTTCTCGATGCGGGGTTTTCGTCCGGTCCGCC
The DNA here is from genome assembly GCF_042731835.1 of Kitasatospora sp. NPDC059817. Classification (NCBI taxonomy): domain Bacteria; kingdom Bacillati; phylum Actinomycetota; class Actinomycetes; order Kitasatosporales; family Streptomycetaceae; genus Kitasatospora; species Kitasatospora sp. NPDC059817. The sequence continues at coordinate 1,703 of NZ_JBHWIR010000206.1, forward strand.
GACTACGGCGGCTCCGGGTGGTCCGACTGAAGCAGTTCGGACGGCGGGTCGGCACGGCCGGTGCGCTGGGGGCGGCCGGGGTGCTGCTCTCGGGCGGCGCGGTGGCGCACGCGGACGCGGTGGCCGAGCCGGATCCGGGGGGCTCCCCGGAGCCCGCGGCGGCGCAGTTCGGGCCGCTGCTCGGTGACTCGATGGGCGCGGACGCCGGGCTGCTGGCGGTCGGCGGCGGCCTGGTGGTCGCGGCCGGCGGCGCCGCGCTGTGGCTGAAGCGCCGGCGCGCGGGCGAGCCGGGCGAGTAGCCGTCCGCGCGGTGACACGACACCGGGCCGGTGCCCAAGGGCGCCGGCCCTTTCGCGTGCCCCGGGCCCTTCCGGTACGGGACGGGGCCGCCGCCCACCCCGGAGGGCGGACGGCGGCCCCGTCCCGTACGCGCGGTGGCGTCAGCCGGTGTTGCGCAGGCCGGCGGCGATGCCGTTGACGGTCAGCAGCAGCGCGCGGGCCCGCAGCGGGTCCTCGTGGCGGCCGGTGGCGACCTCCTCGCGCTGGCGGCGCAGCAGCGCGACCTGGAGGTAGGAGATCGGGTCGAGGTAGGCGTCGCGGACGGTGAAGGTCTGCTTGAGCACCGGGTTGTGCTCCAGCAGTGCGCCCTCGCCGGTGAGTCGGAGCACCTCGCGCAGGGTGAGGTCGTGCTCGGCGACGATCTGGTCGAAGACGTGGTGCAGTTCGGCGGGCACCAGCTGCTCGACGTAGTGGCGGGCGATCCGCAGGTCGGTCTTGGCCAGCGTCATGGCGACGTTGGACAGGAAGTTGCGGAAGAAGTGCCACTGGCCGTGCATCTCGTCGAGCACGCCGCCGAGGCCGGCGGCGCGGGCGGCGGCGAGGCCGGAGCCGACGCCGTACCAGCCGGGGACGATCTGGCGGGACTGGGTCCAGCCGAAGACCCACGGGATGGCCCGCAGGCCGTCGAGGCCGGCGCCGGAGTCGGGGCGGCGGGACGGGCGGGAGCCCAGGTGCAGCGAGGCGAGCTGGTCGACCGGGGTGGCGGCGAAGAAGTACTTCGGCAGGTCGTCCTGCTCGACCAGGGCGCGGTAGGCGGTGTGGGCGGCCGCGGAGACCTGGTCCATCGCGGCGTCCCAGCGGGCCAGTTCCTCGGGGGCCTGGCGCGGGGCGGTGTGCAGCGCGGAGGCGGAGAGGGTGGCGGAGATGGTCAGTTCCAGGTTCTCCCGGGCGAGGGAGGGGAGCAGGTACTTGTCGGAGATGACCTCGCCCTGCTCGGTGACCTTGATCTCGCCCTCCAGGGTGCCCCAGGGCTGGGCCAGGATGGCCTCGTGGGAGGGGCCGCCGCCGCGGCCGACGGTGCCGCCGCGGCCGTGGAACAGGCGCAGCCGGATGCCGTAGCGGTGGGCGACGTCGCGCAGCCGGCGCTGGGCGCGGTGGATCTCCCACTGGGAGGTGGTGATGCCGCCGAACTTGGAGGAGTCGGAGTAGCCGAGCATGACCTCCTGGACGTCGCCGCGCAGCGAGACGAGCAGCCGGTAGGAGGGGTCGGACAGCATCTCGTCGAGGATGAGGTCGGCCTTCTGGAGTTCCTCGGTGGTCTCCAGCAGCGGCACGATGCCGATCTTGGCGATGCCGCCGTGCAGGTCGATCAGGCCGGCCTCGCGGGCCAGGACGGTGGCGGCGAAGACGTCGTCGGCGCCCTGGCACATGGAGATGATGTAGCTCTCGACGATCTCGTCGCCGAAGCGCTCGAAGCCCTCGCGGATGGTGTTGAAGACGCCGAGGGTCTTGGTGCCGGCGGCGTCCAGCGGGGCCGGGGTGGGGGCGAGCGGGCGGCGCGAGCGGAGCTCCTTGGCGAGCAGCTTCTGCCGGTACTCGCGGGGCATGTCGGCGTAGCGCCAGGCCTCCTCGCCGAGGCGGTCGAAGAGCTGGCCGAGGGCGTGGTGGTGGGCCTCGGCGTGCTCGCGGACGTCCATGGTGGCGAGCTGGAGGCCGAAGGCCTCGATGGTGCGGATGGCGCGGGCGAGGCGGCCGTCGGCGATCAGCTCGCCGCGGTGGGCGCGCAGGGAGTCCTGGATGAGCCGCAGGTCGGTGATCAGCTCGCGGGTGCCGAGGTAGTCGCGGCCCTCGACGTGCGGGGTGCCCTGGGCGAGCCGCTCGCGGGTGTTCTCCAGCTTGAGCCGGACGCAGGTGGCCTTGAGACGGTAGGGCTCCTCGGCGTTCATCCGCTTGTAGCGGGGGCTGAGCTCGGGGAGCTGGTGCAGGTCGGTGTTGAGCGAGGCGAGCAGTTCGACCGAGGCGCCGGCCAGCCGCTCGGAGGTGGAGAGGGTGCTGCGCAGGTCGTCGACGGCGGCCAGGGCGTCCTTGATGCCGTACTCGTGCTGGAGGTTGAGGACGTCCCAGGTGACCTGCGGGGTCACGTTGGGGTTGCCGTCGCGGTCGCCGCCGATCCAGGTGCCGAAGGTGAGCGGGCGGACGCCGTCGGGCAGGGTCAGGCCGACCCGGCCGAGCTCCTCGTGCAGTTCCTCCAGGACCTGGGGGACGGCGTCGCGGTAGAGCTCGTCCAGGTAGTAGACGGCGTTGCGGGCCTCGTCGGTGGGCTCGGGGCGGGCGATGCGCAGCTCGTCGGTCTGCCAGAGCAGGTCGATGACCTCGGCGAGGCGGCGGTCGGCCTGGCGGCGGGCGCTGCTGGTGCGGGCCGGGTCGGCCTGGGAGAGGCCGGCGGCGATCTCCTCGCGGTGGATGCGATCGAGGAGTTCGCCGATGCGGCGCAGCTTGTTGAGGACGCTGCGGCGGGCGGCCTCGGTGGGGTGGGCGGTGAAGACCGGGCGGACCGCGAGGTGGGCCAGCGTGTTTTCGAGGTGCTTGGGGTCGGCCTCGGCGAGCTGGTCGGCGGTCTGGGCGAGCAGCGAGCCCTCCCGGGCGCGGCGGGTGGCGAACTCGCGGCCGCGGTGCACCTGTTCGGTGACGTTGGCGAGGTGGAAGTAGGTGGAGAAGGCCCGGACCAGCTTGGCGGCGGTGTCCAGGTCGATGTCGGAGAGGAGTTCGGCGGTGGCCTCGCCGTCGGTGCGGCTGAGCAGGCGGACCTGTTCGACCAGGCCCAGCAGCTGGGGGCCTTCCTGTCGGACGAGCGTCTCGCCGAGCAGGTCGCCGAGGCGGCGGATGTCCGCCCGCAGGGCCGCGTTGTCGGCAACTGGGCCGGTGGCGTGGACAGTGGGGCTGTCCGCCGGGGTGGGGACCGGAGCGGTCACGGCTGGCTCCCTGTGGTGGTGGGGTTCGGCAACGGCTCATCGTCACAGGTCCGCCCGCGTGTGGCGGGTGTGACGCGTGCGGACCGCGCTGTCCGACGCGACCAGCATAGGTGTCGGGGCGGTCGCTGTCCGCGAGGTGGCCGGATGGCGGACAGTGACGCCGCAGGCCGCATGTGGTCTGGACCACTTGAGGGTCCGGCGAGGTGTCGGGGGCAATCCCGGTGGGGAGGGGAGGGGGTTGCCGCTTAGGGTGTCAACCATGAGCAAGTCGCCTGGGGAGCGCGCGCCGGTCCGGCCGTTCTGGTGGTGGGAGCGGCCGCGCAGCGCCTTCCTGGACATCGGGCTGGCGGTGCTCGCCGCGCTGGAGTGCGCGCTCAGCACGATCGCCTTCCTCTCCGGCCGGGTGCACCTGGACGCCGCCGGGATGGCCGGCATCTCGCTGCTCGGCGTGGTGGCGGGCGGTTCGCTGGTGCTGCGCCGCCGCTGGCCGGCCGTACCGGTGCTGGTGACCCTGGTGGCGATGCCGGGGATGCTCGGCGTCCTGCTGCTGGTGGTGTCGCTGTACACGCTGGCGGCGACCTGGGAGTGGCCCACCCGGCGCTGGCGGGTGGTGGCGCTGTCCGCACTGGCCTTCGCCGAGACCGTCGCCGTGATGATGGTGTCGATGCTGACGCCCGGCGACACGGCGGTGGAGCAGCCGCCGCTCTGGGGCCAGGTGCTGATCGCGGTGCTGGTCTCCGTCGGCCTGACCGTCCCGCCGGTGGTCACCGGACTGTACGTGGGCGCGCGGCGGCGGCTGATCGACTCGCTCAAGGACCGCGCGCACGGCCTGGAGACCGAACTGGACCTGCTGGCCGAGCAGGCCCAGGAGCGCGCCCGCCGGGCCCGGCTGGAGGAGCGCACCCGGATCGCCCGGGAGATGCACGACGTGGTGGCGCACCGGGTGTCCCTGATGGTGGTGCACGCCGGGGCGCTGGAGCGGATCGTCGCCAAGGACCCGGAGAAGGCCGCGCAGAGTGCCAAGCTGATGGGCGAGGTCGGACGGCAGGCGCTGAACGAGCTGCGGGAGATCCTCGGCGTGCTGCGGATGGACGACGAGCGCCAGCCGGAGCCCGACTCGCTGGCCGGGCTGCCCCGGCTGGTCGACCAGTCCCGGGCGGCCGGCATGGCGGTGACGCTGACCGTCAGCGGCAGCCGGCAGGAGTTCACCGGCGAGGCCGAGCAGACCGCCTACCGGGTCGTCCAGGAGGGCCTGACCAATGCGCACAAGCACGCGGGCGGCGCACAGGTGTCCGTCCTGCTCGCGTACGCGCCCAACGGGGTGCGGGTGAGCGTGGTGAACGCCTGCCCGGGCGGCGGCGGGGGCGCGGCGAAGCTGCCCAGCGGCGGCAACGGGCTGGTCGGGATGCGGGAGCGGGTGATCGCGCTGGGCGGCACCTTCTCCTCCGGGCCGGAGGCGGACGGCGGGTTCCGGGTCGAGGCGGTGCTGCCGTCCCGGCTGGCGGTCCGGGCCGAACGGCTGCGGTGACGCGCCGCCAGGCCCGGCCCGGCGGTCAGGCCCGGGTGCGCGTCGGCGGAGCGCCCCGGGCCGCCGTCAGGACCCGTCGGCGGTGCGCAGCCGCTCCGGGGCGGTGCCCAGGATCAGGGTGGTGACGGCCTGGTCGATGCCGTGCCCGAGGAACCACTCGCCGGTGTGGTCCAGGCTGTAGACCCGGCCCTCCTCGTCGACGGCCAGCAGCGCCTGCCCGTACGCCTCCTCGCCGAGCGGGGCGAGCTGGCTGCCCAGGGCGCGGCCGAGGTCGAGCAGGGTGCGCGGCTGGTGCAGCCCGCACAGCGGGTCGATCAGGAACGGGGTGCGGGCCAGCTGGCGGCCCGGGCCGGCCAGGTCGAAGGCGAGGCCGCCGAACTCGGCCCAGGCCTCCACCGCCGCCGGGAACACCGCGTGCCGCAGACCGGACGGCCCGCCGTACCCGACCAGGGCGTCGGCCCACTCCTCGGCCTGCCGTATCTGCCAGCGGCCGGGGTGCCAGCCGGCCGCCTTGAGCTCGGCGGCGACGTCGGCAGGGAAGCGCGGGCGGGCCCGCCCGGCGGGGGCGGCGGACAGGGTGGCCGGCGGTGGCGGGGGCGGGCTGGGCGGGTTCAGGGCGGACTCCAGGGCTCGGGGACAGGGGGCGTACGAGGGCGCGGTCAGGGCGCGGGCGGCCCGACGGCGACGCTCTGCACGGTGAAGTGCTCCAGCATCGGCGCGCAGGAACGGCACGGCGGGGCGTGGGTGCCGTGCGCCGGGTCGCCCTCCTCCCGGATGCGAACGGTCGTCATCCGGGAGCCCTTGAGCGCCTTGCGGGCCTCGTGCAGGGTCATCGGCTTGCGGGCGGCGCGCTTGGAGCGCCGGCCGTCGACCGCGACCAGGTGCTGGGAGAGCAGGACGGCCTCCGGGCAGCGGCCGGTGAACCGCTCGCGCGCCTCGACGGGCAGCGTGTCCAGGAACTCGCCGACCAGCGGGTGCAGGACCGGCCGTCGGGCGTCCTTGTCCCCGGCCAGGGTGTGCACCTCGCCGCCCTTGAGTGACAGCGCGGCGGCGACGGCGGGCAGCAGGCTGTCGCGGTGGTGGCGCAGCACGGGCGGGCCCGCGGGCTCACCGGTGGTCATGCGTCGTCCTCCTCCTCTGTTCCCGCTGACGGAAGGACCGGTGGGACGGTCCGGGGCAAGCCTGTCAAACGACACCGACATCCGCACAACCGGGGTGCGGGGGCGGACGAACGACCGTGCGGGACCGGCCGGGCCGTCACCCGATCCTCGCCGGACCGGGGCCGGATCCGCACACCGTCGTCACGACTTGTCCGCTGATTTCCCGAAACCACCTCCGGGCCGGGGGCACGGCCGGTACCGTTCCGGCAGCGAGGCCGAAGGGGATCCGGCCGACCGCCCGCGGACGCGCGGACGGGGCCGGACCCGGTGCCCGCGCCGGACGTTGGGGCCGCCGGGGTGGGCCCGAGCCCGCCCCGGCGGCGGAGCGAAGGGGCTCGTGGATGACGTCGGAGCAGCCCGGTCGGAACGGGCCGCGGCAGCGGTCGGGGGCCTGGGACGCGCAGGCCGCCAACCAGGCGCCCGGTGGGCACGTGCCCACGCCGGGCGAACCGCCCCGGCCGGCACCGGAACGCCCGGTGGGCCTCGCCGTGGTCGGGGCCGGCTACTGGGGCCCGAAGCTGGTCCGCAACGCGCAGGACACCCCGGCGCTGCGGCTGCACTGGCTGTGCGACCTGGACGAGGCCAAGGCCCGTGCCGTGCTGGGGGAGTACAGCACCGTCCGGGCGACCGGCTCCTACCGGCGGGTGCTCGACGACGAGCGGGTAGGGGCGGTCGCGGTGGCCACGCCCGCGGCCGCGCACTACCGGCTGGTGCGGGCCGCGCTGGAGGCCGGCAAGCACGTGCTGGTGGAGAAGCCGATCACGACCTCGGCCGCCGAGGCCGCCGAACTGGTCGACCTGGCCGAGCGCAGCGCGCTGGTGCTGATGTGCGACCACACCTTCTGCTACACCCCGGTGGTGCGCCGGATCCGCGAGCTGGTGCACGGCGGCGAGATCGGCGACATTCAGTTCTTCGACTCGGTGCGGATCAACCTCGGCCTGGTGCAGCCCGACGTGGACGTGCTGTGGGACCTCGCCCCGCACGACCTGTCGATCCTCGACTTCGTGCTGCCGCCCGGCGTCGAACCGGTCGGGGTGTCCGCCCAGGGCGCCGACCCGATCGGCGCCGGCCGGGCCTGCGTGGCGTACCTGACGGTCCGGCTGAGCAACGGCGCGCTGGCCCACTGCCACGTCAACTGGCTCTCCCCGACGAAGGTCCGCACCACGCTGATCGGCGGCTCCCGGCGCACCCTGGTCTGGGACGACCTCAACCCGCAGGCCCGGCTGGCCGTGCACGACCGCGGCGTCGACCTCACCCCGCCCGACCAGCTGACCGACGCGATCCGGCACCGGGCGCTGATCTCCTACCGGGTCGGCGAGATGGTCGCGCCCGCACTGGTCGAGCAGGAGGCGCTGCGCAACGTGATGGCCGAGTTCGCCGCCGCGATCACCGAGCGCCGGGCCCCGCTCACCGACGGCCGGGCCGGGGTGCGGGTGCTCCAGCTGCTGGAGGCGGCCTCGCTCAGCCTCGAACTCGGCGGTGCCACCGTCCCGGTGGGGTCCGGGGACCGGGCGGGCGCCCGGTGAGCGCCGGCATCCCACAGGCCGACCCGATCCCGCCAGCCGACTCGATCCCGTTGGTCGACCTGGCGGCCGCGCACGCCGAGGTCGCGGCCGAGGTCCGGGCCGGCTTCGACCGGGTGCTCGCCTCCGGCGGCTACGTCAAGGGCCCCGAAGTGGACGGCTTCGAGCGGGAGTACGCCGACTTCACCGGCGCCCGGCACTGCGTGGGCGCCGGCAACGGCACCGACGCCCTCGAACTCGCCCTGCGCGCCCTCGACCTGCCGCCCGGCGGCGGGGTCGTGCTGCCCGCCAACACCTTCGTCGCCACCGCCGAGGCCGTGCAGCGGGCCGGGCTGCGCCCGGTGCTGGTCGACGCCGACCCGGCGCACCTGCTGATCGACCCCGAGCGGGCCGCCGGGGCGCTGCCCGGCGCGGTCGCGCTGCTGCCCGTCCACCTGAACGGCCAGCTCGCCCCGATGGGGCCGCTGCTGGAACTGGCCGACGGACGGCCGGTGGTGGAGGACGCGGCGCAGTCCCAGGGCGCCCGGCAGCACGGGCGCACCGGCTACGGGCGGATCGCGGCCACCAGCTTCTACCCGGGCAAGAACCTCGGCGGCTACGGCGACGCCGGGGCGGTGCTCACCGACGACGACGAACTCGCCGCCGCCGTCCGGCTGATCGGCGACCACGGCGCGCGCGAGAAGTACCGGCACGAGCGGTTCGGCTTCAACTCCCGGATGGACGCGCTGCAGGCCGTCGTGCTGCGGGCCAAGCTGCGCCGGCTGCCCGCCTGGAACGCCGCCCGCCGGGCCGCCGCCGCCCGCTACGACGCCCTGCTCGGCGGTCTCGACGGCCTGACCCTGCCGCGCACCGCGCCCGGCAACGAGCACGTCTGGCACCTGTACGCGGTGCGGATCGGCCCCGGCCGGGACCGCGACGCCGTCCTCGCCGCGCTGCGCGCCGCCGGGATCGGCGCCGGGGTGCACTACCCCGTCCCGGTCCACCTCCAGCCCGCGTTCCGTCACCTCGGCCACCGCGCGGGGGCGTTCCCGGTCGCCGAACGGGCCGCCCGCGAACTGCTCAGCCTGCCGCTGCACCCGCACCTCACCGAGGCGCAGCAGACCAGGGTCGCCGGGGTGCTGGCCGGGGCGCTCGGGCAGCGGCCCTGACGGTTCCCCTTCTTCTCCCGGGCGGGGGCCCGGGCCCGGAGACGACCCCCTACGCTGGTGTCCAGCAAGCGCTTCGAGAATTTGCAGCAGCCAGTGGGGGCTCCCAGATGACGACAGGTCGGCCCGGCGTCGCCGCCGCACCGAACGCGGCGTACGCAGGTCAGGTGGTGCAGTTCCCGGACCCGGTCCGCGCGGAGCGACACCCCGCCGGGGTCCGGGTGGACGAGTACGGCTACCCGGACTTCGGCTCGTACGCCGCCGCCGCGGCCGAGGTCGCCGACCCGCCGGACGGCTTCGGCGTGGACGAGCTGCGGCTGACCGACTACGTGTCGGCCAACGCCGCGCTGTTCACCCAGGGCCACCCGCTCTGGGCCGACCTGGACACCGCCGTCGCCACCCCGCCCGGCTGGACCTGGCACCACGCGGTCGGCCGGGCCGCCCCCGGCTGGCGGCGGATGGAGCTCGTCCCGGTGGAGGTCAAGGCGCTGCTGCGGCACCACGCCGGCCTGGCCACCTCCGCCGCCGACCACACCCGCCGCGGCACCCGCCCGTTGCAGGAGCGCCGGCCCGTGCACTTCTCGCTGGCCAAGGACGGCGGCGACCCGATCGGCGTCCCCGAGGACCTGGTGCAGCGCGCCGAGGAGCGCCTCGGCTACCGGCTGCCCGGCGCCTACCGCACCTTCCTCAAGCTGGGCGGCGGCCGCGCCCCGGTCGGGGTGGCGCTGGACACCGAGCTCGGCATGCTGCTCGACCAGCCCTTCCTCACCCTCAGCGAGGAGTACGGCACCCAGGACGTCGTGTACGCCAACAAGTGCCTGCGCGACCACCTCACCAAGGACTACCTGGGCGTCGCCTACGCGCAGGGCGGCATCGTCGCGCTCAAGGTGCGCGGCGACCGGGCCGGCTCGGTCTGGTTCCACCTGTACGACGACGCCCGCGACACCGGCGCGCCGGAGGCCCCGGAGGACCGCTGCGCCCGGCTGCTGCTGCCCTGCGGCGAGGACTTCGACGCGTTCCTGCTGCGGCTGGCCGGCAGCCCGCCGGAGCTGGAGACGGTCGCGGAGCTGATGGTGGACGGCGGGTTCGCCCGGGCCGTCCCGGTGGACTGACGTGGCCGCGGCGGTGCAACGAGCGGGGACGACGAGGATGGGGACAGGGGTGAACCGGGCGTGGTGACGTACGCGCAGGCGCAGGAGCTCGCCGAGGAGTGGATCAACGGCGGGGTGCCGCAGCCGCAGCAGCGCGAGGTACGGGTCCGGGAGTTCGACCTGGGCTTCGTCTGCTGGGCGGTGGCACCCGGGGACGGGACGGCGGGGCCGTCGGGTGCGGGGGACGGGTCGGCCGGCGAGGCGCGACTGGTGATCGCCCGGGACTCCGGCGCGACCACGCTCTGGCCCGCGCTGCCCGTCAACGAGGTGGTCCGGCAGTACGAGGAGGCGTACGGGCGGCCGGTCGCGGCCAACCCGGCGGGGGCGGCGAAGCCCGCGCCCGGGCCGGTCGAGGCGACGTCCTTCCTGCTCAGCCCGCCGCAGTGGCTGCAGGAGGCGGGGGCCGCGGCGATCGCGGCGGAGGCGGAGCGGCTGGGGGGCCAGGGGGCTCCGGCTCCGGCTGCTCCGGTGGCTCCGGCTGTTCCGGTGGCCGAGCCGCCCGCGCCGGTCGCTGCGGCGCCCGCCGTGCCGGCCGCGCCCGCCGTCGAGCCGCCAGTGCCCGCCGTGCCGTCCGGTCCTGCCGGTCCTGCCGGTCCTGCTGGTTTCGCCGTTCCGCCGCAGGCCCCGGCCCCCGTGCCGGTGCCGGTGCCGCCGGTCGGGGCCGAGGCGGCCACCGTCCTGATGCCCGAGGGGCTGCGGACCACCGGCTCCGACCTGCCCGACGCGCCCGCGCCGGCCGGGGCCGAGGCCGCGACCATGCTGATGCCGCCGGAGGGCGGCTACGGCATGCCGCCGGTCCCGCCGCCCGCCGCCCAGGCGCCCGTGCCGCCCGCGGCCGTCGAGCCGGCGCCGACGCTGCTCGCGTCGCCGGACGCCGTGCCGGGGCTGATGGGCCTGCCGGGTGCGCCGTCCGGGCCGCCCGGCGGGGTGGAGCAGCCGCCGACCGTGCTGGCCCCGCCCGTCGCCGCCCCGCAGCCGGTCGCGCCCCCCGCCGCGGCCGCGCCGGTGGAGCACGCGCCGACCATGCTCGCCGCGCCCGGCGGCCTGCCCGGCCCGGG
>NZ_JBHWIR010000207.1:0-12387 GCF_042731835.1 Kitasatospora sp. NPDC059817
TTAAACCGCCCCGCCCCCCGGCCCGCGCCCCCCCCCCGGGCGGGGCGCGGGCGGGGGTGACGGAGGTTACAGCCCCAACGGCGCCCGGCAGCCGGACGGCCGGGGCGGGCACCCGCACGGGCGAACTAAAGTCGTCGGTATGACGAGAACTCCGGACAGCGTCGTCCGCTCCTTCATCGACCAGCACCAGGCCGGCTTCCTCGCCGACCTCTCCGAGTGGCTGGCCATTCCCTCGGTCTCCGCCGACCCGGCCCGCGCCGGCGACGTGCGGCGCTCCGCCGAGTGGCTGGCCGCCAAGCTGCGCGACACCGGCTTCCCGGTGGCCGAGGTGTGGGAGACCGACGGCCTGCCGGCGGTGTTCGCCGAGTGGCCCTCCGGGGACTCGTCCGCGCCGACCGTCCTGGTCTACGGGCACCACGACGTGCAGCCCGCCGCGAAGGAGGACGGCTGGGAGACGGAGCCGTTCACCCCGACCGTGGTCGGCGGGCGGCTGTTCGCCCGCGGCGCGGCCGACGACAAGGGCCAGGTGTTCTTCCACACCCTGGGCGTGCGCGCCCACCTGGCCGCGACCGGCCGCACCGCGCCGGCCGTCAACCTCAAGCTGCTGATCGAGGGCGAGGAGGAGTCCGGCTCGCCGCACTTCGCCGACCTGGTCCGGCGCGAGGCCGGGCGGCTGGCCGCCGACGTGGTGGTCATCTCGGACACCGGCATGTGGTCCGAGACCACGCCGACCGTGTGCACCGGCATGCGGGGCCTGGCCGACGCCCAGATCGACCTGTACGGCCCGGACACCGACATCCACTCCGGCTCCTTCGGCGGCGCCGTCCCCAACCCGGCGCAGGTCGCCGCCGAGCTGGCGGCCGGCCTGCACGACGCCGACCGCCGGGTGGACATCCCGGGCTTCTACGACGGCGTGATCGAGCTGACCGACCGCGAGCGCGAGCTGTTCGCCGAACTGCCCTTCGACGAGGCGCAGTGGCTCAGGGTCGCCAAGTCGTACGGCACCCGGGGCGAGGCCGGCTACTCCACCCTGGAGCGGGTCTGGGCCCGCCCGACCGCCGAGGTCAACGGCGTCTGGGGCGGCTACACCGGCCCCGGCGGCAAGACCATCGTGCCGTCCTCGGCGCACCTCAAGCTGTCCTTCCGGCTGGTCGCCGGGCAGGAGGTGGAGAAGGTGCGCGAGGCCGTCCGGGAGTGGGTGGCCGCGCGGGTGCCCGAGGGCGTCCGCCACGAGCTGACCTTCCCGGGCGCGACCCGGCCCTGCCTGACCCCGCTGGACCACCCGGCGCTGCAGTCCACCGTCCGCGCCATGGGCCGGGCCTTCGGGCAGAAGATCCTCTTCACCCGCGAGGGCGGCTCCGGCCCGGCCGCCGACCTCCAGGACGTGCTCGGCGCGCCGGTGCTGTTCCTCGGCATCTCGGTGCCCTCGGACGGCTGGCACTCGGTCAACGAGAAGGTCGAACTGGACCTGCTGGCCAAGGGCGTGGAGACGGCCGCGTACCTGTGGGGGGACCTGGCCGAGAACTTCCGGCCCGGCGCGTGATCCCGCGCGGGCACACCATGGCAGTTAGATCACTCATCCGGATGATTCATCACGTGGGGATGGAACGAAGTGAGCACCGTGCCTGAGACCGAACGCCCACTGAACCTGGCACTGGCCCGGGCCGGGGTGGACCGGGCGGCCGAGCACCGGCTCGACGAGCCCTGGCTGGCCGCCGCCTGGAGCCACCCGGCCACCCGGGTGCTGCCGATCGCCGGCGGCGAGGCGTTCGTCGTCGACACCGCGCAGGGCACCGAACTCGTGCTGATGCCCTCCTTCGAGGCGCCGCAGACTGGGGACCGGTACTTCCTCGGCACCGACGAGGACGGCGTCTCGTACTTCGCGCTGGCCGGGGAGAGCCTGCCCGGGCGGCTGGACGGCGACGCCCGCCCGGCCGGGCTGCGCGAGGTCGGCGCGCTGCTGTCGGACCGGGACGCCGGACTGCTGGTGCACGCCGTCGCGCTGGAGCACTGGCACCGGCTGCACAGCTTCTGCTCGCGCTGCGGGCACCCGACCGAGAAGGCCGGCGCCGGGCACGTGCGGCGCTGCACCTCCTGCGCGGCCGAGCACTACCCGCGCACCGACCCGGCGGTGATCATGGTGATCACCGACGAGCAGGACCGCTGCCTGCTCGGCCGTCAGGCGCTGTGGCCGGAGGGCCGCTGGTCCACCCTGGCCGGCTTCGTCGAGCCGGGGGAGTCGATCGAGCAGGCGGTGGTGCGCGAGGTGCACGAGGAGGCCGGCGTGCGGGTCGGCGAGGTGCGCTACGTCGCCAGCCAGCCCTGGCCCTTCCCGTCGAGCCTGATGCTCGGCTTCACGGGCCGGGCGCTGCCGGGCGGCACGGCGATCACCGTGGACGGCGAGGAGTTGGCCGAGGCGCGCTGGTTCTCCCGTGACGAGCTGCGGGCCGGGATGGAGGCGGGGGAGATCCTGCCGCCCTCCGGGATCTCGATCGCACGCCACCTGGTCGAGCTCTGGTACGGCGGACCGCTGCCGTCGGCGGCGCGCTGGTAATCCCCGACGAACGGGGGGCGTGCGGGTTATCCCGCGCGCCCCCGTTTTTCTTTTCCCTTCCTTCCCTAATCCGCCACGATCAGATGTTCGTGGCCGGACGGGCCAGTTCTGCTACCGCCGCCCGCCACCCCGCGGCCGTCGTCAACCCGCGCGGACGACATTGCCGGAAACGGCTGAAACCCCGCCATCGCGCTCGCTACATTCACTCGGGTGACAATCCCCCGGGGCACCGCCCAATCCCCCAAATACCAGCGTCTCGCCGCCGACCTGCGCCGCCGGATCGCCGAGGGCGAGTTCACCGCCGACGCCGCACTCCCGGTCGAGAGCGAACTGGAACGCCAGTACGGAGTCGCCCGCAACACCGTCCGGCTCGCCGTCGACGTCCTGGTCAACGAAGGCCGCCTGGTCCGCCTCCAGGGCAAGGGCACTTACCTGCGGGAACACCCCGTCCTGGACCACCGCGCCTACGGCCCCACCCTGGCCCCCGCCCCCCGGGACTGCCTGGCCGTGCCCTCCGCCGTCTACCTCGGCGAGGCCGCCGAGGCCGGCCGCGAACTCACCACCGACTTCGAGATGATGATCGTCCGGGCCCGGGTCGACATCGCCGAACGGCTCGGACTGCGCCCCGGCGAGGCCATCGTGGTCCGCCGCCAACTGCGCCTGCTCGACCGCGAGCCGTACTCCATCGAGGAGAGCCACTACCGGGCCGGACTCGCCGCCGGCACCCCGCTGATGGAACCCGACCCGGTCGAGGGCGGCGACGAGGCCGTCCTCAACGAACTCGGCCGCACCGAGATCGGCGCCGTCGACCACCTGATCGCCCGGATGCCCGGCCCCGAGGAGGCCCAGTGGTTCCAGGGCGGCCCCGGCGTGCCGCTGATGGTCCAGACCCGCGTCACCTACGACCGGCGCGGGCCCGTCCGCGTCATCGAGACCCGCTACTCGGCCGACCGCAGCCGGCTCGTCTACGGCATCGGCGACCTCGGCGCGCGCGCCACCCTGCCCGCGCCCGCCGCACCCGTCGACCCCGCCAGGGCCGACGCGCAGTGACGCGCGCCGGCCCGGACCCCGGGCCGGGCCGGCCCCGCTCAGGCCGTTCAAGCCCGCTCAGGCCGTTCAAGCCCGCGTGGGCCGCTCGGACCGTTCAGGCCGTTCGGACCATGCGGGCCGCTCGGACCACTCAGACCCCGAGGGCCTTCTTCACCTGCAGCAGGCTCGGGTTGGTCATCACGACCCGCTCGCCGCCGGCGTTCGGCGTCACCAGCACCGTCGGCACGGTCTGGTTGCCGCCGTTGACCGACTCGACGAACGACGCCGACGCCGGGTCCTCCTCGATGTTGACCTCCGTGTAGCCGATCCCCTCCCGGTCCATCTGGCTCTTGAGTCGGTTGCAGTACCCGCACCAGGTCGTGCTGTACATCGTCACGCTGCCGGACATCGAGGAGGCTCCTTCAGGAAGAGGGCGTACGGTCTCAGGGCAGGAACGCCCACCGCGCGACGGTCATTCCGCGCGGCCACGCTCCGTCGCACCACGACGGCGCCCGAACGGCCCCGCGCGCCCCGGTGCGCAGCGATCATCCTGCGATCACACCGTGCCTGTGGACAACCCCGCCCCCGTTGTCCCAGCGGGCTGAGAGGATGGAAAGCATGCAGGAAGACCTCTTGAGCGGCAGCCCGTCCGACGGCCCCCACGGCTCCCTCTGGGCCGACCCCACCGCCGCCACGGGCCCCGACGCCGTGCTCGCCGGGCTCGACCCCGAACAGCGCGCCGTCGCCACCGCCCTGCACGGGCCCGTCTGCGTCCTCGCCGGCGCCGGCACCGGCAAGACCCGCGCCATCACCCACCGGATCGCCTACGGCGTGCGCAGCGGCGTGTACCAGCCCCAGCAGGTCCTCGCCGTCACCTTCACCGCCCGCGCCGCCGGCGAGATGCGCGGCCGACTGCGCCAACTCGGCGCCGACGGTGTCCAGGCCCGCACCTTCCACGCCGCCGCCCTGCGCCAGCTCCAGTACTTCTGGCCGCGCGCCGTCGGCGGCCCCGTGCCCCAGCTGCTCGAACGCAAGGTCCAGCTCGTCGCCGAATCCGCCGGCCGCTGCGGCCTGCGCGTCCAGCGCACCGAACTGCGCGACCTCACCGCCGAGATCGAATGGGCCAAGGTCACCCAGCTCGGCCCCGACGACTACCCCGCCGCCGTCCAGAAGTCCGGCCGCGAAGCCCCCCGCGACCCGGCCGAGACCGCCCAGGTCTACCGCGTCTACGAGGAGACCAAGAGCCGCCGCGGCGTCATCGACTTCGAGGACGTCCTGCTGCTCACCGCCGCCATCCTGGAGGACCGTCCCGACATCGCGGACCAGGTCCGCTCCCAGTACCGGCACTTCACCGTCGACGAGTACCAGGACGTCTCGCCGCTCCAGCAGCGGCTGCTCGACCAGTGGACCGGCCCCGGCGGCGGCGCCAGCCTCTGCGTCGTCGGCGACGCCAGCCAGACCATCTACTCCTTCACCGGTGCCACCCCCGACTACCTGCTCAACTTCCGCACCCACCACCCCGAGGCCACGGTCGTCAAGCTGGTCCGCGACTACCGCTCCACCCCGCAGGTCGTCCACCTCGCCAACGGACTGCTCAGCCAGGCCCGCGGCGAGGCCGCCCGCCACCGCCTCGAACTCGTCTCCCAGCGCGAGGCCGGCCCCGAACCCGTCTACACCGAGTACGAGGACGAGCCCACCGAGGCCGAGACCACCGCCCGCCGGATCAAGGACCTGCTCGCCACCGGCGTGCGCGCCAGCGAGGTCGCCGTCCTGTTCCGCACCAACGGCCAGTCCGAGGTCTACGAGCAGGCCCTCGCCGACCTCGGCGTCCCCTACCAGCTCAAGGGCGCCGAGCGGTTCTTCGAACGCCCCGAGGTCCGCGACGCCGGCGTCCTGCTGCGCGGCGCTGCCCGGGCCGGCGCCGACCCGCTCACCGCCGACGCCCCCGACCTCGCCGGCCAGGTCCGCGCCGTCCTCGCCGCCCGCGGCTTCACCGCCGAACCGCCCGCCGGCTCCGGCGCCGTCCGCGACCGCTGGGAGTCCCTCGCCGCCCTCGTCCGGCTCGCCGAGGAGTTCGAGCGCACCCGCACCGCCGCCGGCCACAGCGCCGACCTCGCCGCCTACGTCGCCGAACTCGACGCCCGCGCCGCCGCCCAGCACGCCCCCGCCGTCGAAGGCGTCACCCTCGCCTCGCTGCACGCCGCCAAGGGCCTCGAATGGGACGCCGTCTTCCTCGTCGGCCTCACCGAGGGCACCCTGCCGATCATCTACGCCAAGACCGACGAGCAGATCGAGGAGGAGCGCCGACTCCTCTACGTCGGCGTCACCCGCGCCCGCAGGCACCTCTCCCTCTCCTGGGCGCTCAGCCGCTCCCCGGGCGGCCGGGCCAGCCGCAAGCCCAGCCGCTTCCTGGACGGGCTGCGTCCCGGCTCCAGCGCCCCCGGCGCACGCACCGGCGGGCGGGGCGGGCGCGGGGGCGTGGAGCCCGGCGAGCGCTCCGCCGGACGGCGGGTCCGCGGCCCGGTCAAGTGCCGGGTCTGCGAGAAGGTGCTCACCGAGGCGGTCGAGCGCAAGCTGCGCCGCTGCGAGAGCTGCCCGTCCACGATGGACGAGGCGCTGTACGAGCGGCTGCGCGAGTGGCGGGCCCGGCAGGCCAAGAAGCAGGGGGCGCCGGCCTACGTGGTGTTCACCGACGCCACGCTCATGGCCATCGCCGAGGACGTGCCGGCCAGCCGCCAGGAGCTGGCCGTGATCTCCGGGGTCGGCGCGATGAAGCTGGACAAGTACGGGGCGGCCGTGCTCTCGTTGTGTGCGGGGGAGGAGCCCGAGGAGGATCCGGACGGCGTCGAGGACGGCGAGCCGGTCGATCCGGCGTGAGCCGGTCCGGGCGCGGTCCAGGGGAGTCTCCCGGGGGCCGCTCGGGGGACATTCGAACCCGCCGTGAAAAATAGTTTGCGCGGCATACCGGGAGCGCAATAGCCTGCCGGAGCGGTCAAGGGGACGAGATCGCACGGGGTGACACCTGTGCCGAATCCCCTGCACCCAACAGCTTCACCGAGACAGACATCCGAACATTCGGAGCCGGGGCGACCTGGCTCCGCGAGACGCCGAGAGGAGGCGATGACAGTGGGAAACATCATGATCACCAAAATGACTGGCCAGACCGTTGTTGCTGCCTCCCTGCGTGCCGCCCGTCTGCGGGCGCTCGCCGAGCTCGGTGGAACCGGTCTGGGTCTCGACACCACCGGTGTCTCCGTCGTCCCCGCTGTCAGTGGCCTTGGACACACTGATGTCTGCGCCGCGGGCGGCAGGAACGTCGAAGGCACCTCCGTCGAGGCCGGTCTGTCCGGCGACTGGGCGTCGTTCGGCACGTCGCGCTCCCTGCGTGATGAGCGACCGACCCAGGCACCGAAGGCAGTCGTAGCAGCCGCCATGCATGGCGACTATGCGCAGGTCGTCGGTGCCGGAAGCACCCAGAAGCAGAACGAGCAGCAGATTAACCAGGCCATGGCCGCCTTTGCGGGCGCCACGGCCATCCGGATGCGGGCCTTCCGCGGGCCTGAACCCTGGAGAGAACGAACCTGAGTAAGCCTCAGGTCGGCACCTCCAGGGCCGCGGAACCCGTCACATCGGGATCCGCGGCCCTTCTGTTTTGTCCGGTACGCAAGACCACCCAGGCCCCCCGGGGCCTCCGGCCCAGACCCACCAGCCATCTGGGCCGGAACCACTGAAAAGACGAGGAAGACGCCACAGTGTCCACGGTCATCACGCCGCCCATCCCGTCCGTACCGCCGACAAGCCAGATCACCAAGGCCGACCAGGCCGACCCCCCGGAGGTTCTTTCCATGCAGATCAGCTCCATCGAGCAGGCCGAGGCGCTCGGGCTCCCCATCCCCTGCCGCGCCTTCGACCCCGAGGTCTTCTTCGCCGAGACGCCCGCCGACGTCGAGTACGCGAAGTCCCTCTGCGGCACCTGCCCGGTCAAGGACGCCTGTCTGACCGGTGCGCTGGAGCGGCGCGAGCCGTGGGGCGTCTGGGGTGGCGAGCTCTTCGTCCAGGGTGTCGTCGTGGCCCGCAAGCGGCCGCGTGGCCGTCCGCGCAAGACCGAGGTCATGGCGTGAACCCCGCCCACGGCGCCAGGGCCGTCCGCCGGGGAGAGCAGCCCCTGCTGGACAGCTCCCTCCGCCGTTCCGTCCGGATCGCCGCCGCCAAGGCCGACGCAGCCCGGCCAGCCCCCTTCCCGAGCACGCACCACGAGCAGGACCACCACATGACCGCCGCCGCCATCGATCCGACCGTCCGCGCTGAGCAGACCACCGAACTTCAGATCCAGAACAGGACCCTCGAAATGCAACTCCTCCACGAATCCCTGGCCCGGGCCCATATGCAAGAGCGCCTGCACGAGGCCGAGCACCAACGCCTCGTCACCCGGGTCGCCCGGGCCCGCCGGCTCAAGCAGCGGGCCGAGCGCGCCTCGCTGCGGGCCCGCAAGGCGATCGCCGTCGCCCTGATGTAGCCGCGGCTGTCGTCGCGGCTTTCGTCGCGGCGCGGGGCCTCCCCGCGTTCCACCCCCGTCGTGCCGCAGGCCGCCCCCCGTCCCGGGGAGCGGCCTGCGGTCGTCGGGGGCGTTGTGGTCAGCTCTTGCGGGTGCGGTTGGCGGGCTCGCCGCCTGCCGGCTTGCGACCGGCCGGCTTCGCCGTCCCCGCCGATCTCGCCGTCCCCACTGGGTCGGCCGGCTTCGCCGTCCCCGCCGGTTCCCGACCGGCGAACTGGGGCAGCCACGCCAGCATCTCCGCCCGGAACGGCGCCTGGGCGCCCAACTGGCAGAGCACCCCGATGGTGCTCAGCGTCACCCGATGGATCAGCAGGTACGCGGGCGGCAGGTTCAGTTGCTTGCCCAGGTTGTAGGCGGGCGAGCGCGGATCGGCGATCCGGGCCGCCTGCGCGCGCATCCAGGCCCGGGTGAAGTGGAAGCTGTCCACGGCGGCCGGCTCGATGATCGGCCGCAGGTAGTCCAGCACCGCGTCCGGGTCCAGCTCGATCGAGGGCTTGACGAAGCCCTCCTCGCGCAGCATCTTCAGCACACCCGCCGCGTCGCCGTCCAGGGCCATCCGCAGCGACGCCCCGATCGGCGCGGGCAGCCCGCCCGGCAGCCGGTCCACCGTGCCGAAGTCCAGCACCCCCAGCCGCCAGCCCGACGCCGGGCCGTCGTCCTTCAGCAGCCGGAAGTTGCCCGGGTGCGGGTCCGCGTGCAGCAGGCCGGTCCGGGACGGGCCCGCGAACAGGAACCGGGCCAGCAACTGCCCGGCACGGTCGCGCTCCTCCTGGGTGCCGCCCGTGATCACCTCGGCCAGCGGGGTGCCGTCCATCCACTCGGTGACCAGCACCTGGTCGGCCTGCGCCACCACGCCGGGCACCACGATGTCCGGGTCGCCGGCGAACTCCTCGGCGTGGCGGCGCTGGGCCTGCGCCTCCAGCTCGTAGTCCAGCTCCTCCGACACCCGTTCGCGCAGCTCGGCGATCAGCGGCTTGATGTCCAGCCCCGGGATCAGCGGGCCCAACAGCCAGGCCACCCGGCTCAGTTGCGTCAGGTCGGCGAGCAGCGCGTCGCCCGCGCCCGGGTACTGCACCTTGACCGCGACCCGGCGCCCGTCGTGCCAGACGGCCCGGTGCACCTGCCCGATCGAGGCGGCCGCCGCCGGCCGGTCGTCGAACTCCCGGAACAGCTCGCGCCAGCCGTCCCCGAGCCGCTGGGCGAGCGCGGTGTGCACCTTGGCGGCGGGCATCGGGGGAGCGGCGTCCTGCAGCTTGGTGAGCGCGGCCCGGTACGGCCCGGCGACCTCCTCGGGCAGCGCGGCCTCGAAGACGGACAGCACCTGTCCGAACTTCATGGCCCCGCCCTTGAGTTCACCCAGGACTTTGAACAGCTGGTCGGCGGTGGCCTGCTGGAGCTCGGCCGTCACCACCTCGGCGGAGCGCCCGCCGATGCGCTTGCCCAGACCGAGCGTGGCGCGTCCGGCTATCCCCAGCGGCAGGGCGGCGAGCCGTGCCGTGCGGGTCACTGCCTTGCGCGGAAGATCGCTCACCCGGGCCTCCATTCCCTGGCCCCCCGACACCGGACGGCCCACCATCACTAGGCCATTGTGCCCGCTCCCCACCCCGCGACCGCCGGTATTTCGCCAGGCGGGGAGGGGACGCCCGTACGAGGGCCGCGACCGCTGTCCCTTTGCGGGGGAGTTGGACGGCTTGGTCCGGTCGGCCCGGCGTGGTGGGCGGGCGGTGGCTGCGCGCCGAGTGGAGTGCCCGCGGGTCGTCCGGCCGGCGGGTCAGCGGGGCAGACGGAGGGCCAGGCCGTCCAGGACCACGGCGAGGCCGTAGGCGAACTTGGCGTCGCGCGTGGCGGCCGGGTCCGGGTCCGCGGAAGCGGCCGAGTAGGCGGCGGCGAGGTGGGCGAAGCCCGCGGTGGCCTCCCGGGCGGCGGGCATCAGCCGGGCGACGAACGCGGCCTCGCTCTCACCGGCCCGGGCGACGGTGGTGAGCCAGGCCGCCTCCGTGGTGCTCATGCCGACGACGTAGGAGATGACCGTGTCGATCGCCCGGACCGGCTCGGGGAAGCCGGCCGAGGTGAAGAAGGCGGTCAGCCGCTCGCCGTAGGACAGCAGGTTGGGGCCGAGGTGGGCGAGGCCGGCCTGGCCGAGGACGGACGACAGCCAGGGGTGGCGCAGGGCCGTCGCCCGGAAGGCGCCGGCGGCCTCGGTGGCGGCGGCGCGCCAGTCGGGGCTGTCGGCGGGCGGGAGGGTGATCTCGCCGAAGACCTCGTCCACCGCGAGCTCCATCAGCTCGTCCTTGGTCGCCACGTGCCGGTACAGGGAGGTGGCGCCCGCGTTCAGCCGGGTGGCGAGCTTGCGCATGCTCAGGGCCTCGATGCCCTCGGCGTCCAGCATGGTGATCGCCTCGCGGACGATCGCGGCCCGGCTGAGTGCGGGCTGGTCGGGCTCGCGCTGCCGACGGGCCCATACGGACGGGATCGGGTTCGTTTCGGCGGCCATGGCGGCTCCCCTTCCCTCTGCTCCTGCTTCGCTGCGTACACCGTTCGCATTGAGCGTACAGGAGTCGGATATTGCGCACGATGTTCCGCCATGCGTACAGTGTGCGCAACGAAGGAACGGGGTGCGCACCGGGGGAACGGTGTGCGCAGAATGGAGGGGTGGCTGATGACAGCGCTCAACGCGACCGAGGGCCGCAATCCGCACCGCTGGTGGATCCTGATCGTGCTGTGCCTGAGCTCGCTCGTCCTGGTGGTCGACAGCATGGCGCTCACGGTCGCCGTGCCCTCGATGACGGCGGACCTCGGCGCCAGCGCCCAGGACACCCAGTGGATCCTCGGCTCCTACGTCCTGGTCTTCGCCGGGCTGCTGCTCACCGCCGGCAGCCTCGGGGACCGCTTCGGCCGCCGGAAGATCATGATCATCGGACTGCTGCTCTTCGGGGCGGCCTCCCTGGCGGCCACCTTCTGCACCAACCCCGGCGAGGTGATCGCGGCCCGGGTCGCCATGGGCGTCGGTGGATCGCTGATCATGCCCTCGACGCTGTCGATCCTCATCACCGTCTTCGACGAGGACGAGCGCAACAAGGCGATGGCCGCCTGGAGCTCGGTGGCGATGCTGGGGCTGGTCGGCAGCCCGGTCCTCGGCGGAGTGCTGATCAACCACTTCTCCTGGCACTCGATCTTCTTCATCAACGTCCCGGTCGTCGCCCTGGCGGTCCTGGCCGGCCTGCTGCTGATGCCGGAGTCCAAGGGCCCGTGGCAGAAGCCCGACCCGCTCGGCGCGGTGCTCTCCGCGGCCGGCATGACCGCCCTGGTCTGGTGGATCATCGAGATCCCGCAGCACGGCGCCTTCGGCGGCCAGTCCCTGGTCACCCTGGCCATCGCGGTGCTCGCGCTCGGCGGGTTCGTGGCGTGGGAGAACACCACCTCCGCGCCCATGGTTCCGCTGGCGCTCTTCAAACACCGCAACTTCAGCGGGGGCTCGCTGTCGCT
The DNA here is from genome assembly GCF_042731835.1 of Kitasatospora sp. NPDC059817. Lineage (NCBI taxonomy): Bacteria > Bacillati > Actinomycetota > Actinomycetes > Kitasatosporales > Streptomycetaceae > Kitasatospora > Kitasatospora sp. NPDC059817. Next base: position 11,625 of record NZ_JBHWIR010000207.1, read on the forward strand.
GACCCTGGTGCAGATCGGCAACGGCGGCCTGCTGCTCGTGCTCACCCAGTACCTGCAGTTCGTGCTCGGCTACTCGCCGGTCAAGGCGGGCCTCGCGTTCGTGCCGCTGGCCATCGCCGCCCTGGTCGGCAACGGGGCCGGCGCCAAGCTCGCCGCCACGATCGGCAACCGCCTGCTCATCCTCACCGGGATGCTCGTCATGGCCGCCTCCTTCGCCCTGCTGACCACCGTCACCGCCGGCACCGGCTTCACCGTCCCGGCAGTCGCCCTCGGGCTGCTCGGCCTCGGCGCGGGCCTGGCGATGCCGGCGGCGGTGGGCGCGCTGATGGGCACCATCCCGCCGGAGCAGGCGGGCGTCGGCTCGGCGCTGAACGACACCATCCAGCAGGCCGGCACCGCGCTCGGCATCGCCATCCTGGGCTCGCTGCTGTCGAGCGGTTTCGCCGCCGAGATGCCCGCCGGGATGCCGGAGGAGGCGAAGCACTCCGTAGGCGGGGCGCTGGCACTGGCCAACGGGGACGCCGGGCTCGTCCGGACCGTCCGGGAGGCCTTCACCTCGGCGATGTCGACGACCTTCACGATCAGCGCGATCGGGGTGCTGGCGGCGGCGGTGGTGGCCACGCTGGTGATGCGCGACCGGAAGGCCGGGACGGCGGCGGGGGAGCCGGTGGCCGGGGCGTCGGTGGAGGACACCGGGATCGCCGCCTGACTCCGCTGGGCCTGGCTGGTCCACCTCGCTGCGAAGGCCGGTGCCCCTGGGGGC
>NZ_JBHWIR010000208.1:0-2726 GCF_042731835.1 Kitasatospora sp. NPDC059817
CCTCCACCGGGGACGGGCCCACGGCGGGGAAGAGGATCGGGCTGAGCAGGTACGGCTCCCGGCCCGGCGCCGGCCCGTTCGCCAGCCGAGGTGCCAGGACGGCCCGCAACTCGCCGCCGAGCTCCGCGAGTTCCGCCGGGTCGAGCCAGCACGTGCCCTGCCGGTAGGCCACCCCCTGGGCGGCCGGGTCGGCGTCCTCGCGGTCGAGGTAGGCGTTGAACTCGGCGATCAGGACGGCCATCGCGGCGGCGAAGCCCCGGCGGTGGTCCTCCCGCGTCATCGCGGCGGCCGCGGCGTCGTCCACGACCGGGCGGTCCTCGCGCAGCCGGTAGTGCCGCTCGACGGCGCCGCGCACCCGGCGCTCCTCGGCGACCTCCAGGAAGCCGGCCTCCGCGAGCAGCGCGACGTGCCGGTACACCGTCACCTTCGACACGCCGGACAGCCGCTCGCACAGCTGCGAGGTGGTGAGCACCTGCCCGCCGGCGAGGGCGTGCACCACGCGCAGGCGCACCGGGTGGAGGAGGAGGTCTACCGCTTCGAGGTCCATTGCCCAACGATTTCACAGTCGCTATCATTATCAAAGATGAAAACAGTGCGTCCGGGAGACGACCCGGGTGCCGGTTCCCAGGGGGGAAGCACCATGCGCCAGACGAACGGGCGGGCCATCACCGTCAACGGGCGATCGATCCACGTCGAGGAGTCCGGCCACGGTACGGACGTCGTGCTATTCGAGTCGGGCCAGGGCCTCGGCCGCGCCTCCTGGGACCCGGTCCTGCCGCTGCTCGCGGACCGTGCCCGGCTGGTCGCCTACGACCGGGCCGGCTTCGGCCGCAGCGCCCGCACCGACGCCCCGCTCGACCTCGACGACCTGGCGGCCGACCTGGTCGCCCTCGCCGAGGCCGTCGCCCCCGACCGGTTCGTCCTGGTCGCCCACAGCATGGGCGGCCTGGTCGCCCGCCTCGCGTACCAGCGCCTCGCGCCCCGGCTGCGCGGCATCCTGATGGTCGACACCACACCGGAGACCGCGCCCGCCTTCGACGCCATCGACCAGATCGCCCGCCGCGTCGACCGCACGCTCGCCATCGCCCAACCCCTGGTCCGCAGCCGCCTGGTGGCCCGTCTGCTCAGCGGCACCGCCCGCCGGGTCTTCCCCACCGACACCTACGAGACCATGCTCGCCGAGGACTTCGTCCCGGCCGGCCTCGCCCAGACCCGCCGCGAATTCCGCGCCGTCGCGGCCGCCGTCCCCCGGCTGCGCGCCGAACCCCCGGCACCCCCCGGCTGCCCGACCGTCCTGCTGTCCGCCGACCGCCCCCGCCGAGGCGGCGAACGCACCCACCCCGCCCTCCAGGAACACCAGCGCCGCTGGACCGAAACCCTCCCCGACGGCCGCTACGAGACCGTCGACGCCGGCCACTTCATCCAGGGCGAGCGGCCCGACGTGGTCGCCGCCCGGATCCGCGAACTCCTCGACCGCAGCTGAGCGGTGGGCCACCGGGCGTCGGTCGACCGGCCGCAGAACGTCCGCCCGTCCGACCCGATCGCCGGCCTCGGCCGGTTCAGGCCGACGGCAGCAGTCCGGGCACCGGGCCGCCGCGACGGGACAGCCGGCGCAGGAAGGTCAGCACTCCGGGTGTCCCGACCGCCCAGGCGCGGGACTCGGCGGTCGGGTCGCCGCCGGGGAAGACCGGGCGGCCCGCCGGCCCGCCGGCCCGGGTGAGGAGCAGGGCTGCCAGTTGCTCCGCCGCGTGCCAGTGGCGGGGGTCGCCGGTGGCCGTGGCGAGGTCCACGAGGAGGTCGCCGACTCCGGCCAGACCGCAGCAGCGGACCACCAGGGCGGTACGCGGGGCGAGCGTCCGGCAGGTGTCGGCCGCGTCGGCGGCCAGGGCGAGGAGGGCGTCGTCGCCGTACTGGATCCCGGCCTGGACGAGGACCGTGCCGAGGCCGGCCAGGCCCCGGCACCAGGAGAGGTAGCGGCGGGTCGCCCCGGGCCGCAGGGCGGCCGCGTTGAGGCGGGGGAGGTCGGCGGCGAGTCCGTCGACGATGCGGCGGGCGGTCCGGCAGGACGCCTCGTCCGGCCGGGCGAGCAGGAAGTGGGCGACGCCCGCGCGGCCGTGCGCGAAGCCCTCGGCGAGGGCGGCGGTGCCGGGGTTGGGCGCCTCGCCGGGGTCGTCGAGGGGCCGGGCGGTCAGTGCCGTGGCGCACGCGGCGGCCGCCGCGAGGTGCCGGTCGGTGTCCCGGCCGAGGGCGGCGAGCAGCAGGTGGGCGGTGCCGAGCCCGGCCGCGCCGGCGATCTGGTCGGCTCCGGCGGGCTCGTGGTGGCGGAGGTACGGGGACTTCGTACCGGGCGGCGCCGTGCCGAGGGTGGCGGCGCTCTGGGCGAGGAACAGGTCGGCGCCCGCCCGGCCCTGGTAGAGCGAGCCGTCGAGGCGGTCGAGCGCCGGGTGGGCGGCCGTCCAGTCGGCCAGGGCGGTGGCGGCGGCTCGGGCGTCGGGGCGGTCCGCGTGCTCCAGCAGTTCGAGGCCGAGGCCGGCGGCGCCGTCGTAGAGCGACAGCAGGGTGCGGGGTTCGCCGACGCGCGGGTCGGTGGCGACCAGCTCGCGGGCCATCCGCACGCAGGTGCCGACGGTGTGGTCGACGGCCTCGTCGAGCGGGGCCCGCCGCGGCCCCCCCCCCACCCCGGCCCGCGCCCGGGCGGGCGCCCCGGCCCGCCCCCCCCCCCCCCC
>NZ_JBHWIR010000208.1:2736-8940 GCF_042731835.1 Kitasatospora sp. NPDC059817
CCCGCCGGGCGGGGGGGCGGGGGGGCGGCCGGGCGGCTTCCCCTCCCGCAGGCCGGCGGCGGCGGCCGCGCGCCAGCCCCGGTCCGGGAACCCCACGCCGGCGACCTGGGCCACCGCGGAATCCGCCGAGTCCGAAGGCCCGGGGAGGGCCGCGCGCAGGCAGGCCAGGGTGCGGTCGCGGTTGGTCGCCGGGTCGGGGTCGATCACCACCGGGTCGAGTCCGGTGAGGGCGTGGTGGAGCGTGGTGCCCAGCGCGTAGTAGTCCTCGGTGGGGTCGGTCCCGGCGGCGCCGGGCAGCCCGTAGCCCGCCGTGGCCCCGGGCGGGCGGGCGCCGTCGAGGGCGCTGACGCCGAAGTCGACCAGCGAGCAGCGGCCGGCGGCGTCCAGCACCACGTTCGCGGGTTTCAGGTCGCAGACCACCACGCCGCGCGCGTGCACCGCGTCCAGGATCCGCAGCAGTCCGCGCGCCAGGCGCCACCAGTCGCGCCCGCCGGTGCCCGGCCGCAGGTCGTACGGGCCTGCGGCGAGGACGTCGCGCCGCAGGTCGCGCGGCCCGCACGCGCCGCTGACCAGGTACTCGTCGGCGCCGTGCCGGAAGTAGTCGACCAGCGGCGGCACCCCGGGCACCCCGGCCAGGGCGGTGAGCACCCGGCGTTCGTGCCGGAGCCGGCCGCGCGCGTCGGTGCCCGCGCCGTCCTCGCCGACGTGGGCGCGGGCCTGTTTGACCACCACCTCGCGCCCGGTGGCGAGTTCGACCGCGCGGTAGACGTGGCCGTTCGGCGAGCGGGTGATCCCGGCGGTGATCCGGTACCGGCCCTCGCCGACCCGGGTGGTCGGCGGCGGGGCGGCGGCGGCCGCGACGGGCGCGAACGGGTCGCTCGCCCACGGCGGTTGGCGGTAGCGGGCTTCGGCCAGGCCGGGGAAGACCGCCCCGTCCGGGCCGGTCATGCCGTAGTCGGCGCCGTCGCCCGTGACCCGGAACAGTCCGTAGCGGTAGTAGACCGGCGCGTCCGGCCGGAGCCGGCGGTCGCTCACCACCCGGGGCCCGGCCCAGCCGGCCAGCGCCCGGGCCAACTCCTTTCCCAGCGCGACGAGGTCCGCCTCGTCCGGGTAGACCGTGACGGCCTTGCCCACGGCCGCGGGGCCGCGCAGCCCGCTGTTGAGCTCCCGCAGCACGGCCGCGCCCGCCGCGAACTTCGCGTCGCAGGTGCGGCGCAGCAGGATCGGGACCACCGCGTCCAGCAGCTGCGGGAGTTGGCCCTGCCGGGCGGACAGGTGGAGCTTCCAGCCGTGGGCGCGCGCCGGCATCCGCGGGTCCTGGAGGTACCACCACTGCCCGTCGGTGTGCAGCGGGCGGCGCGGGCCGGGCGCGGCGGCCGCCAGGTCGGCGACCCGGCGCCGCAGGGCCTCGGCGGAGCCGGGGTCGGGTGGTGTGGTCATCGCTCCGCCCTCCCCCGGTCCGCTTCCTCGGTACGGGTCAGCAGTCCACGGCGCAGTCGAAGCGCGTCGGAACGTAGGTGACCCACGGGTCGGCGAGACACGCGACCGGGGCGAGGTCCGCGTCGTGCTCGTCCTCGAAGACGATGGCGTCCTCGTCGATGTCCAGCAGGCCTGCGTCGCGGATCTCGGTCACCACTGCGCTCATGGGTGGTTCCTCCCTTGGGGGTTGGACCTGCTCTTGCGGATCATGCCGGGCGCGCGGGACACCTGGGCACGCTGATCCGACGTGACCCGCAAGAGGGGGCCTGGGCCGGTGTTCCTTGCGGTTGGCGCCTCATGCTAGCCACGCCGACCGGTCCGCGACAGGGGTACGACAACGCCAACTCGGCCGCTCAGCACCGCGATTCCCGGCGACCGGAACGGATCGTTCAGTCACTCACCAGGCGGCGGCCGGTGATCTCGTCCGGGCTGATCCGGATCCAGCTGGTCCGGTCGCCGCCGGCCCAGGGGATCGCGCCGGGGAGACCGACCAGGTGGTGCAGGGCGGCGGGGTCGTGCACGTGGTGGGCGGTGCCGAGGAGGAGGACGCTCCAGCCCCGGCCGAGGTACTCGTCGATGTGGTCGATCTGGAAGGAGAGCGCGGTGCCCTCGGCCGGGGCGCCGCGCTCGGTGGTGCGGTAGGCGATGGTGCGGTCGTCGACGACGTAGTTGACGGGGACGACGACCGGGCCCGGCTGGAGCGGCAGGGCGATGCGGCCGACGCCGTGGGTGCCGATCAGCTCCCAGCACTCGGGTTCGGTGAGGCCGAGCAGCCGCGGGTGCGGGCCGGGGCCGCCCTGGCCGGGCGGGGCGTCGGCGCGGCCTTCGAGCAGTTCGCCGCGACTGAGGCCGAGTGCGGCGGCGATCCGGACGAAGCCGCCGGGGTCGAAGGCCGGTCCGGCTTCGAGCAGGTAGTGCAGGTAGCGGGGGGCCATGGCCGCCTGGTGGGCGAGGTCGTCCTCGCTGAGGCCGAGTTGTTCGCGCCGCTCGGCGATCCGGCCGGCCACGGCGGCGGGTTCGGCCCGGTCGACGGCGTCAGGGGTGTCGTTCACGGTGGTGGCTCCTCGGCTTGCCGGCGGGTGCCCGGGGTCGCGCCCGGCGTCGTGTCCCGGGTCGTGTCCGGGCGGTGACCAGGCCGGATCCATCCAAGCGCCCGGCGCGCGCCAAGTCGAGGAACGGCGGGGCGCCGTGCGTGTCGGCTCGGGGCGAACCGTGGCCGGCCCACCCGACCGGCCCGAGCCCGGCGGGCCCGACCTTGATCGGCTCCGCCCCGCCTGCGATCATCACGCTGACGTCGAATCAGGTCGGCGTCCGCTACGGGGAGGAGTGCCATCCGTGATCGTTGTGACGGGTGCCACCGGTACGGTCGGGTCGAAGGTGGTCGTGGGGCTGCGCGAGCGCGGCGAGGCGGTGCGGGCGCTGGTGCGCGCCGGTTCGCCGGGCCCGGCGGAGTGGGACGACGCGGTCGAGCGGGCGGCCGCCGACTTCTCGGACCCGGCTTCGCTGGACGCGGCCCTGGCCGGGGCCGACGTCGTCTACCTCCTGGTGGCCGTCCACCCCGAGATGGCCGCCCACGAGCGGAACGTGATCGACGCGGCCGTGCGCACCGGCCGGCGGCCCCGGATCGTGCTGCACGCGGCGGCGGGCGTCGAGCAGCGGCCGGAGGGCGTCCGCTTCGTGGGCGCACACGTCAGCGGCCTGGACCACCTGCGGGCCTCCGGGCTGCCGTGGACGGTCGTGGCGCCGAACGGCTTCCACCAGAACGTCCTGGGCATGGCCGCGGGCGTCCGGGCCGGCACCCTCGCGGCGCCGGGCGGCGAGGGCGCGGTGTCGTACGTGGACGCCCGGGACGTGGCGGCGGCCGCCGTCGAGGTGCTGGCGACCGAGGGCCACGAGGGCGCGGTCTACACCCTGACCGGCCCGGAGGCGCTGTCGCACGACGCCTTGGCCGAGCGGCTCGCCGCGGTCGCGGGCCGCCCGGTGGCGTACACCGCACTGGCACCCGAGGCGGCCCTGGCCGGAATGCTCGACGCGGGCTGGGACCAGTGGCGCGCCGAGGGCATGGTCGAGCTGTACGGGCTGTACGCGGCCGGGTACGCCGCCGCCGTCAGCCCCGACGTGGAGAAGCTCACCGGCCGCCCGGCGCGCTCCTTCGCCGAGTTCGCCGCCGAGCACGCGGCCGCCTTCGCCGGCTAGGCAAGAGGGTTCCAGGACGCCCGTGGTGCGCGCGCCACGGGCGTCAGCCCGCCGCCGGGGTGGCGCGGTCGCGCCTTACCGGCGGAGCGGACGGCCCGTCAGGATCCCCGGCGCACGCGGCTGTCGATCCCCGCGGCCGGGGCGCATACTGTCCTGCGCGGCTCGCACCCGCGCGACAGGGCCCGCTCAGGACCCGGCCCGGGCTGCGCCGCTACGGGGAAGGTCGGACGAACGTGGCAATTGTCGTTCTCGTCGTCGTGCTGGCGCTGTTCTGGCTGATCACCGGCGTGCGGGTGGTGCAGCAGTACGAGCGCGGCGTGGTGTTCCGGCTCGGCCGGGTGCGCGAGCAGGTCCGCCAGCCGGGCCTCACCCTGCTGGTGCCGGTGGTCGACCGGATGCGCAAGGTCAACGTCCAGGTCGTCACCATGCCGGTGCCCGCCCAGGAGGGCATCACCAAGGACAACGTCTCCGTCAGCGTCGACGCCGTGCTGTACTTCCGCGTCGTCGATCCGATCAAGGCCACGGTGGACGTCCAGAACTACTCCTTCGCGATGCTCCAGGTCGCCCAGACCTCGCTGCGCTCGATCATCGGCAAGAGCGAGCTGGACGACCTGCTCTCCGGCCGGGAGAACCTGCACCAGGGGCTGGAGATCATGATGGAGAGCCCGGCCACCGGGTGGGGCGTGCACATCGACCGGGTGGAGATCAAGGACGTCAGCCTGCCCGACTCGATGAAGCGCTCGATGGCCCGCCAGGCGGAGGCCGACCGCGAGCGCCGGGCCCGGATCATCACCGCGGACGGCGAGTTCCAGGCCGCCGCCAAGCTCGCCGAGGCCGCCGTCACGATGTCCGAGACCCCGGCGGCGATGCAGCTGCGGCTGCTGCAGACGGTGGTCGAGGTCGCGGCGGAGAAGAACTCGACGCTGGTGCTGCCGTTCCCGGTGGAGCTGCTGCGCTTCTTCGAGGCCTCAGCCGCCCGGGCCGCCGAGGCGGGTTCCGCGCCAGCGCCCGCCGTCCCGGCCCAGGCGCCGTCCGACGCTGGCTGACGGCCCGTCCGCACGACCACGGCCGGTCCGGGGCCCGCCCCTGACCGGCCGTCGGCCATCGACCTGACCGCCCTCACTGGCGGACGATCGGCAGCAGCACCTCGTCGACGATCTCCGCCGGGTCCAGCTGCTCCGGCGCGCCGCCGCACATCTTGATCCGGTACAGCATCAGCGCCGGGACGACGTCGGTGACCAGCGGGGTGACGGACCCGGGGCGGACCTCGCCCCGGGTGGCACCACGGCCGAGCACCTCGGCGATCAGCGCGGCGGTGGGCTCCACCACCCGCTCCAGCACGATCGCCAGGAAGGTGTGGGCCCGCTGCTGGTCCAGCTCGCCCATGATGGCCCGCACGGCGGCCCCGGGCTCGCTCAGCATCGCCGCGCGCAGCCTGGTCACCACCTCCAGCAGGTCCCCGCGCAGGCCGCCGGTGTCGGGCGGCGGGCCGACCGGGGGCAGGCAGGCGCGCAGCGCGTCCTTGACCAGTTCCTCCTTGGAGGGCCAGCGCCGGTAGAGCGCGGCCTTGCCGGTCTGCGCGGCGGCGGCGACGCCCTCCATGGTGAGCCGGGCGTAGCCGTCGGCGGTGAGCTGCTGGAGGGCGGCCTCGAAGATGGCGTTCTCCAGCGCCTCGCCGCGCCTGCGGAGCGGGGCGCCCGTCGCCGGTCCGCGCGCGACTGCGGGTTCAGCGGGCATGGCTGCGCACCTTCTTCGGCTCCACCTCTCGACACGCCCGTTCACCGGCTGTCCGTAATGAACGGATGTGTTCCCTATATCCAGGGCCACTGTCGATGTTAGTGAACGAACCCGTCACGTCCCAATCGTTCGCCCCCCGGCCGTCGCGGGCCGCGCCGGCGCCGTCGGACCGGCCTGCCATGGCTCCCCTTCCCTCCTCGCCCGTACGACGCGGCCGCCCGCCCGCCGGACGCGCCGCCCGCCGGAGCGCGATCGCGTCCGGGCCGGAGGCCGTCGATGCGCGGGGCCGCCGTCAGGACACCGTCAGTGACGGCGCCCGCACAGTCAAGGGGGCGTCAGGATCACCCGCCCCCCGAGGGTCCGCGGCCTAGGCTCGGACTCGTCCCCGCCCGGCTGACGCGGGCCCAGCGCCCCGCCACCGACCTCCGGAGCACCCTTAGCCACCACCCGATCGATCCGCCGTGTCGGACGATACGCAACGAAGGTGAGGTCCCCGTGGCCGTTCTCGGCGCCTTCCACCGCCGCCAGCCCCTCCCCGCCGGCTGGCCGGCATCCGCGCCGGCGCGCGGCTCGGTGGCCGCGGCCCTGTCCGCGATCGTGCGCAGGCTCGCCGACAGCCCCCTGGACAACTCCGTGCTCCAGGCCGTGGGCGCCCCGACCGCCTCCAGCGGCACCGGCGCCGCCCGCCGCACGGTGCGGATGCGGGCCAGGGGGGGGGCGGGGCCCACACCCCCACGGGCCCCGCCGGGCGGGGGGCCCGGGGGGGCCGCGGGGGCTCGATAACCAACAAAG
>NZ_JBHWIR010000208.1:8950-12381 GCF_042731835.1 Kitasatospora sp. NPDC059817
TCACCACCCCCGACGGCACCCGCCGGCTCGAAGCCCGCTGGGGCCCCGGCCGCTGAACCGGGCCCGCCCCGGCGGCCCCGACAGCGCGGGGCCATCACGTGCGCACGCGTGCACGCATCGGGCGCACGCCGACCTACGATGAGCACATGAGCACAAGCACCGATCTGGCAGCTGCACACGGCTCGCAGGAGCAGGGGCAGGACAGCGGCGAGCGACTGGACGTCGCCGCGTCCGTCCTCGCCCTGCTCGCGGACCGCACCCGACTTGCGCTGCTGCACCGGCTCGGCGCGGGCGAGGCCGACGTCACCTCCCTCATCGAGGCGTGCGGGGCCCCGCGCACCTCCGTCAGCCAGCACCTCGCGAAGCTCCGCCTCGCGGGCCTGGTCACCACACGCAGGGACGGGCGCCGCGTCGTCTACTCGCTGCGCCACGGGCACCTTCGGCGCCTGGTCGACGAGGCGCTGAACGTCGCCGACCACCAGATCGGCTCCCTGCCGCCGCACGACTGACCCGCCATACGACCGACCCGCCGCACGACCGACCCGACCCGACCCGCCCCCGCTGACCGGAACGGCAGCGAGGACCGCGCCATCGCAACGAACACGTGCACACGTATGCACGTGTTGGATATGATGGTGCCGCCGCACCACGCCGCCGACCGGGACGGGGCCGATGCTGTCCACACTGCGCAACCGCACCTACCGCCACCTGTTCGCAGCCCAGGTCATCGCCCTGGTGGGCACGGGCCTGGCCACCGTGGCACTGAGCCTGCTCGCCTACGACATCGCCGGCGCCGACGCCTCGGCCGTCCTCGGCACCGCGCTGGCCGTCAAGATGGTCGCCTACGTGGCCGTCGCACCGGCGGTCGGCGCCCTCGCCGACCGCATTCCGCGCCGAACGCTGCTGGTGGCGATGGACCTCACCCGCGCCGCCGTCGCGCTCGCCCTGCCGTTCGTCAGCCAGGCCTGGCAGATCTACGTCCTGATCTTCCTGCTCCAGGCCGCCTCGGCCGCCTTCACACCGGCCTTCCAGGCCACCATCCCCGAGGTGCTGCCAGCCGAACGGGACTACACCCAGGCGCTGTCGATGTCCCGCCTCGCCTACGACCTGGAGTCCCTGTTCAGTCCCGCGCTCGCCGCGGGCCTGCTCGCGCTGGTCCCGTACACCTGGCTGTTCACCGGCACCACCGCGGGCTTCCTCGCCTCCGCCACCCTGGTCGTCTCCGTCGTCCTGCCCAAGCCCGCCCCCGTCGAGCGGACCGGCAGCGCCTACGCCAAGGCCGCCTTCGGCGCCCGCCTGTTCTGGGCCACCCCCCGCCTGCGGGCCCTGCTCGCGCTCGACCTCGCGGTCGCCGCCGCCGGGGCGATCGTCTTCGTCGACACGGTCGTCGCGGTCCGCGAGCACTTCCACCGCCCGGCCGGCGCGGTCTCGCTCGCCCTGGGCGCCTACGGAGCCGGCTCCATGCTGACCGCCCTGCTCCTGCCCCGGCTCCTGCGGCGACTCTCCGACCGCGCCGTCATGCTCCCGGCCGCCTTCGCGCTCCCCGCCGTCCTGGCCGCCGTCGCCGCCGTCACCGCCGCGGCCCCGGGCGACTGGTCCTGGGGCGCGCTGCTGGCGTCCTGGGCCGCGATCGGCGCCGCCTGTTCCGCCGTCCTCACGCCGGGCGGGCGCCTGATCCGCCGCTCCGCCGCCGACGCGGACCTGCCGGCCGCCTTCGCGGCGCAGTTCTCCCTCTCGCACAGCTGCTGGCTGCTCACCTACCCCCTCGCCGGCTGGCTCGCCGCCGGCGCCGGCCTCCCGGTGACCGCCGTCGTCCTCGGCGCCATCGCCCTGCTCGCCGCCACCGCCGCCACCGCGATCTGGCCCGCCCGCGACCCCGCCAGGCTCGACCACGTCCACGCCGACCTGCCCCCGGGCCACCCCCACCTCACCGACGCCCACCCGGCCGCGGACGGCTGGCTCCACGGCCACGACTACGTCATCGACCAGTACCACCGCCACTGGCCACAAGGCCTCACCGCGCGGGCCAACTAGCCAGGGCTACCGGGCGGGGCGACAGCTCCATCACCCGGGAGGGTCAATCCAGCGGGAATAAATGAAGAGCTGTTCATGTATTCCTGTATGGTCGACGCGTCGCCCCGTCGTGTCCGCGTGGAGGAACACCACAGCCATGTCCGCAACCCTCACCGAGCGCCCAGCCGCCGCAGCCTCGCGCGGCGGCGCCGCTCCCAAGCGCCGTACGCGCGTCTTCGCGCTGGCCGAGGCCCGCTGGGCCGCCGCCGCGACCGTCGCCTTCCTGACCGCCCTGCCGCTCCAGCTGACCGGCGCGCCGGCCTGGGCCTGGGGGCCGCTGTACGCGATCGCCTACGCCACCGGCGGCTGGGAGCCCGGCTGGGCCGGACTTCAGGCGCTGCGCGAGAAGACCCTCGACGTCGACCTGCTGATGATCGTCGCCGCGATCGGCGCGGCCTCGATCGGGCAGGTGATGGACGGCGCGCTGCTGATCGTCATCTTCGCCACCTCGGGCGCGCTGGAGGCGCTGGCCACCGCCCGCACCCAGGACTCGGTGCGCGGCCTGCTCGACCTCGCCCCCACCACCGCCACCCGCCTGCTGGACGACGGCGGCGAGGAGACCGTCGCCACCGAGGACCTGGTGGTCGGCGACACCATCCTGATCCGCCCCGGCGAGCGCGTCGGCGCCGACGGCCGCGTCCTGGACGGCGCGAGCGAGATCGACCAGGCCACCATCACCGGCGAGCCGCTGCCGGCCGCCAAGCAGCAGGGCGACGAGGTCTTCGCCGGCACCCTGAACGGCACCGGCGCCCTGCGGGTGAAGGTCGAGCGCGACGCCTCCGACTCGGTGATCGCCCGGATCGTCGCCATGGTCGAGGAGGCCTCGGAGACCAAGGCCCCCACCCAGCTGTTCATCGAGAGGGTCGAGCAGCGCTACTCCCTGGGCATGGTCTTCGCGACCCTCGCCGTCTTCCTCGTCCCGCTGGCCTTCGGCGCCGCCGTGACCGGCTCGCTGCTGCGGGCGATGACCTTCATGATCGTCGCCTCGCCCTGCGCCGTGGTGCTGGCCACCATGCCGCCGCTGCTCTCCGCGATCGCCAACGCCGGCCGCCACGGCGTCCTGGTGAAGTCCGCCGTCGTGATGGAGCGGCTCGGGCAGGTCGACGCGGTCGCGCTGGACAAGACCGGCACCCTCACCGAGGGCACCCCCCGGATCACCGACCTGCTCCCCCTCGCCGGCAGCGGCCTGGACGAGGACGAACTGCTGACCCTGGCGGCCGCCGCCGAGCACCCCAGCGAGCACCCGCTGGCCCGCGCGGTGGTCGACGCCGCCCGCCGGCGCGGCCTCGACCTGCCGGTCGCCGCGGGCCTGTGGCGTATACACAACAGACGCAGACGCCCACCAATCAAGTGTAAAT
>NZ_JBHWIR010000209.1:0-12215 GCF_042731835.1 Kitasatospora sp. NPDC059817
AGTGCCCCGGCGCGGGGGGGGGGCGGGCGCGCGGCGGCGGGGGGCGGCGGGCGCGTGGGCGCCCCCCCCGCCCCGCGCGGGGGTCAGAACGGCTTGGTGGGCAGGTACTTGCCGTCCAGGGTGATGACGGCGCGGTGGCCGCCCTCGGGGTCCTCGACGGTCTTGACGTCGAGCTTGAAGTTGATGGCGCTGATGATGCCGTCGCCGAGCTGCTCGTGGACCAGGGCCTTGAGGGTGGTGCCGTAGACCTGGAGCATCTCGTAGAAGCGGTAGATGGTCGGGTCGGTGGGGATGCCGCCGGGGATGCTGCCGCGCAGCGGGATGGTCTGGAGCAGCCGGGCCGCGTCCTCGTCCAGGCCCAGGAGCTCGGTGACGGCCTTGGCCGCGTCGGCGGGCAGGGCGTGCTGGCCGAGCAGGGCGGCGGTGACGAAGGCGACGGACAGGCCGGTCGTGTCGGCGAGTTCCTGCCAGGTGAGGTCCTTGCGGGTCTTGGCGTCGACGACCTCCAGGGCGAGCTGCTGACGGGCGGTCTGGTCGAACTGCGCGTGCACCATGGGGTGGGCCTTTCGGGGATGGGTCCGGGGCGGGTGCCCGGACCTGGTCTGGGGGTGGTGGGAGGGAATGGTCGAGGGGAACGCGGTGGTCAGCCCGCCAGGGCGACGAACCGTCCGCTGTCGGTGTCGAGCGTCTCGGCGGAGCCGGATCCGATGTCGTAGACCCAGCCGTGCAGGGTCACCCTGCCCTGCACCAGGGCCTTGGCCACCGACGGGTGGGTCTTCAGGTTGGCCAGCTGGGCGAGGACGTTGTCCTTCACCAGGGCGGCGACCCGCTCCGCGCCGGCCAGGTGCTCGGCCGCGTCGGTGCGGGCCTTGGCGACGTCCGCGTGGTGCAGCCAGGTGGCGACGGCGGGCAGGCCGGTGAGGTCGCCACCGGAGGCGAGGGCGGTCATCGCGCCGCACGCGGAGTGCCCGCAGACGATCACGTCCGTGACCCCGAGCACGCCGACCGCGTACTCGATGCTCGCCGCGACACCGTCCGCGCCCCGGGTGTACGGGGGCACGAGGTTGCCGGCGGTGCGGATGACGAACAGCTCGCCCGGATCGGTCTGGGTGATCAGCTCCGGCACGACCCGGGCGTCCGAGCAGCCGATGAACAGCGCGGTCGGCTGATGGGTGGTGGCGAGCCTCCTGAACAGTGCCGCCCGGGTCGGGAACACGTCCCGGCTGAACCGCTGGAAACCCTGCGCCATCTCGTTCATGAGGTCACTCCTTCTTCGACGACCGTTGGTGCCTGCCGATGACCTCCACGATGCATGACCTGGGCCTATAGCGTCCAAGACGCAGTAGCCATCATTGCCATCAGTGCTGCCTATAGTTGGCTCATGGAACTGCGCCACCTCCGGTACCTGCTCGCCGTGGCCGAGCACGCCAACTTCACCCGCGCCGCCGAGGCCCTGCACGTCTCGCAGCCGACCCTCTCGCAGCAGATCAAGCAGCTGGAGGGCTCGCTGCACGTGCAGCTCCTCGACCGCTCCGGGCGCACCGTGCGCCTCACCGACGCCGGCCAGGCCTACGCCCACTACGCGCGCCGGGCCCTGCGCGACCTCGCGGCGGCCGAGCGCGCGGTGCGGGACGTCAAGGACCTCTCACGCGGCACCCTGCGCCTGGCCGTGACCCCGACCTTCACCGCCTACCTGACCGGGCCGCTCATCGGGGACTTCCACGCGCGCCACCCCGGGATCAGCCTGGACGTCCGCGAGATGGCACAGGAACGCATCGAGTCCGAGCTGGCCGCCGACCAGCTCGACCTCGGCATCGCCTTCGGCGGAGCGCACCTGCCGGCCGTCACCGCCACCACCCTGTTCACCGAGCACCTCGGCCTCGTCGTCGCCTCCGACCACCCGTACGCGGCCCACTCGGGCCCGCTCCCGGTCCGCGCACTGGGCGACCAGCAACTCGCCCTGCTCAGCGGTGACTTCGCGACCCGGCAGCACATCGACCGGTTCCTCTCCGAGCACCGGGTCCGGCCGCGGATCGCCATCGAGGCCAATTCCGTCAGCGCGCTCGTCGCGATCGTCCAACGCACCAGCCTCGCCACCGTGCTACCCGACGCCACCACCCGCGAACACCCGCACCTGCGCTCCGTCCCGGTCGACCCGCCGCTCCCCTCGCGCGCCGTCGCCCTGCTCCGCCGGGACACCGCCTACCAGAGCGCCGCCGCCCGCTCCTTCAGCGACCTCGCCCGGCACCGCGCCCACACCTTCGACCACACCCCCGACGGCCCGGCCTGAAGCGGGCCCGCCTGTCCGCGCCCTGCGGACCGGCGGGCCCGGTCACGCGCTCAGGACGAGCCTTCACCACGGATCAGCCGCAGCGCCGGCCCCGCACGCCCGGCCCCTCGCCCGGCCGCCCGGCCGGCCCTACGCCGCTCGGCTTCCCGCTCGGCCTCCTGTTCGGCCACCAGGTCCGCCGACACGCGGGCGCCCAACGCCCGCAGCTCGGCCTTGCGCTCCTCGTCGGCCTCCTCGTCGCCCGGGTAGGCGGCCACGTACTTGACGCCGTGCTCGTCCTCCCAGGCATAGCTGCGGTACTGCGTCGTCGCCTCGTCCGCCACAGGGAACCTCCGCTCCTCGTCTTCGGGGTGACCCACCGTAGGCGACCGACCCGCACCGGAAAAGGAGCCGTGACGCCCTCACCTCACACCCCGTCAGGCGGCTGACGGGCCGCTTGCCGCCCTCAGGCCCCGGGCCACGCCCCCCTCACGGGCCGTCCGTCACCGACAGCCGTTCCCCCGATCGAGGGAAGGGGCGCCCGTCCGTGCGCTCGTCGGGGGCCGAACCGAGACACTGGGGGCCATGAGGATCTGGAACGGACCCGTCCTGGGCGTGGTGGCACTGGCCGCCGCCGCGATGCCGAGCCTGCTCACCACGGTGCCGGCCCAGGCGCAGGCCGCCGGCCTGGCGGTGGCCGCCCATTCCGCCGAGCGCACGTCCCGGCGCGACGTCTACGTGCCGCGCATTCTCTCCCCTCGGGCGGGGGCGCTCTGGCGGGTCGGCGAGCGGGTCGAAGTCACCTGGGACGTCTCGGATCCGCCGGCGCAGATCACCAACCGCACGGGGTCCATCGCCTTGCGCGCGGGCGGCGTCACCCTCCTCGACCGCGTCCTCGCCAGTGACTTCGACATCCTGCTGGGGCGGATGGAGGTGACCGTGCCGGACGTCCCCCCTGGAGACGACTACCGGGTCGTCCTGTCCGGTGATTCCGGCAACTGGTCCGAGCCCTTCACGATCACGTCGGACGGCCGGGCCGCCCCACCGCCGGGTGCGCCGACTACTCGTCGTCGGTGAAACTGACCGAACCGATGCCGCTTCGGATGCTCGAACCACCCGACCTGATGGTCCCGATCTCGTCCTGGCAACCGGCGCCGAGGAAGACGGCCACCTCCGCGTCGGTGTCGTTGTACAGCTCGGCGACGCGGCGGCCGAGGTCGTAGCACCGGTCGCCCTCGGGGTTCTCCAGCGTGTGCTCCTGGTTGTTGCTGATGTAGGTGAAAGTCCCCTCCGCGGCTTGGGCGTTGGCCGGGACCGCGATGCACAGAACCGCAGCGGCACCGACGGTGACCAGCGTCCTTCCGAGGCTCTTCACGGACTCGTCTCCTTTGAACGGCGGGCTTCCTCAGCGCTGCCAGTGTGGCCGTTCGGACACGCGAGGACGCGGGACGTCACTCGAATGGCCCTTCGACGGCGTTTCCCCGCCCCCCGAGTGTGGTGTCGGGCGATAGGAGGGTGCGCACCCCGAGCCGCCGCCACCGGCCAACTTCTTTGTGTCATCTGCCAGTACGGCGGCCCGGCGGGGCGGAGGAGACTTTCCGCCACGGCCGCGACCCGGCGGGCGACACACAGGAGGGGCGGCACGTGGGCGTGCAGCAGTACGACGGGATCGGCGAGGCGTTCGAGGGGTTCAAGTCCCTGCCGTTGATCCGCTACGGGGAGGTGCCGAGCTTCCTGGGCCTGGTCGGGGACGTGGCCGGCCGGTCGGTCCTCGACCTGGCGTGCGGCACCGGCTTCTACAGCAGGGAGTTCAAGCGGCGCGGCGCCACCGACGTCCTCGGCGTCGACATCTCCGCCGAGATGGTCGCCGCCGCGCGCACGATCGAGCAGCGCGACCCGCTGGGCGTGCGCTACGAGGTCGGCGACGTGGCCGAACTACGGCCCCTCGACCGTCACTTCGACATCGCACTGGGAGTGCAGTGCCTCAACTACGCCGAGGACGTCGCGGCGATGGAGCGGATGTGCCGCAACATCCACCGGAGCCTGGTACCGGGCGGGGAGTTCTTCGTGCTCGCCCAGAAACCCGACTACCGCTTCGACTGCCCCTCCCTGGACAAGTACGGGTTCCGCTGCGAGCCGACCGGCGAGGAGATCGAGACGGGCCCGCGGGTGCGGATCACCGCCCTCCTCGACCCGCAGCCGATCAGCATCGTGGGCGCGGCCCCGCGACGCGAGGTCTACGAGGAGTGCCTGCGGGCGGCCGGGTTCGGCGACGCCGAGTGGGTCCCCCTCCAGGTGTCCGAAGCCGGCCTGCGCGAGTTCGGCGAGGACTTCTGGGCGGACCTCCTCGCCAGCCCGCCGCTGGAACTGCTGCGCTGCCACGCCTGACCGGCCCGGAGCGGTCGGCCCGGCCCGGGTGTCAGAGATCCGGCCACCGCTTCCACCGGCCCGTCAGGGCGATGTCGGCCTCCTTGAACGCGGCCTTCCACGCACCGCCCTCGCGCACCATCGCGTAGCGGGCCTCGCCGCCGATCAGCCCTTCCGGTACGTACACCCAGCACCTGACCGGCGACTCCTGTTCGACGCGCAGGATCGGCGCCTCGAACTCCGGCGGCGTGCCGAAGCACAGCAGGTCGTAGCGCGACTGGTGCCGGGCCAGCGCCCTGGCCGCCAGATGCCTGGCGAACACCTCCTTCACCGCCGCCAGTTGCTCGCCGCCCGTGGTGTCGTGCCGGCAGGAGGCCATCCACTCCTCCCACCGGCGCATCTCGTCGAAGAAGTCCTGCGCGGCCGCTCGGGCGCCTGCCGCGCCCTGACCGCCCTGGCCGCCCTGCCGCTCCTCCGGTGGCATCGCCGCGCCTCAGCTCCAGTCGAAGGTCAACAGGGCCAGCCGGTCGACGGGTTCGAAGAACAGCATGATCCAGTCGGCGCCGCTGCTGCGGTAGTGCCAGCCGGGCACCGCCGCCACGAACTCGAAGCGGCGGCCGGACGGGCCGACCGGCCAGGTGCGGTCGCCGTCGTAGTCGAGCGGGAACACGTCGGTCTCGATCCAGTTGCCGGCGGAGTCGGCGTAGCCGCCGAGCTGGTCCAGGAGGGCCATCTCGCCGGTACTGCCGGGGTACGGCAGGCCGTCGTCGCCGAGGTGGACGAGCCGGCCCTCGCGGCGGAAGCTGTCGCGGTGCGCCCGGTAACTGCGCTCCTGGCGTTCGCAGTGCTCGGCGAGGTCGGCGTGGAACCCCGGCCAGGGGTCGGGGACTTCGCCCGGGCCCGCCGCCCGGGCGAAGTAGCGCAGGTCTCCGGCCAGGCGGAAGCGGTCGCCCTCCAGCGTGAAGCCCAGCCAGTTGGACGCCTGGAGCCCCGTGTGGAAGGCCGAGGTGTGGTCGCCGATGCAGCCCTCCGACGGTTCCAGCGGGCTCAGCAGGTGGATCCACCCGTGCCAGGCCGGGTTGACCTGGGCCAGGTCGATCGAGACCAGCGGGTGCAGGTGCCGGGCCAACTCGGCCTGGTCGGCGACGAAGACGTCCGCCGGATCGGGGTAGATCCGCAGGGCCGCCCCGGCCGTCATGACGTCCTCCCGCACGGGAGTGTCTTCCACGGACATCCGGACCTCCTTCGGTGACCACGCATCGACGGCCGGTCGGCTGACGATCAGCCCCTTCCTACCAGGTGGCTCTGACAGGAGCCCTGGCACCGCCCGATGACTGATGACTGAACGGGCCCCGGCAGCCGGACAGAACAACCGGAGGACAGCCCAGCAGGGCGTCAGTCAGTGGCAGAGCCACGACCACCAGGGACCCGGTTAGAACTATCAGTGTCGGTGGCCGGTGCTACGTTCCGGTCCTCGACTCGATCACTCGACACGACGAAGGGGGCTTCCCGATGCAGCAGCTGTGGGCGCGGATCGAGGCCGCGCTGGAACGGATCGCCCCGGAGGTGGCGGCCGCGATGCCGCCCGGCGCCACCGACGGGCAGATCCGGGCGGCGGAGGCCGCGATGGGGGTGGAACTCCCGCCGGACGTCCGGGAGTCCTACCGCTGCCACGACGGCCTGCCGGGGGTCCTGATCGGTTTACACACCGCGCTCCACCCGCTCGACGCGATGGTGGACGACTGGCGCGAGCGGTCCGTCGACGCCGGGGACCCGCCCTGGGACGAGCGGGCGGAGGACGGCGTGATCCGCCGGGACGTCGCCTGGTCCGCCGGATGGATCCCCTTCATCTCCATCGGCAACGGCGACGTGATCTGCATCGACCTGGACCCGCCCACCCCGCAGCGCCGCGGCCAGATCATCGACTGGTCGCACGAGGGCTGGCGGGCCGGCTACGAGGCCGCCGGCCTGCGGGAGTTCCTGGAGGCCTTCGCCGCCGACCTGGAAGCCGACCGCTACCGGGCCGACGAGACGCGCCGCGCCTGGGACGGTAGCGGACTGCCGCTGGTGATGCTGAAGGACTGAGCGTCAGCGCACCCCGCTC
Organism: Kitasatospora sp. NPDC059817; assembly: GCF_042731835.1. Taxonomy (NCBI): domain Bacteria; kingdom Bacillati; phylum Actinomycetota; class Actinomycetes; order Kitasatosporales; family Streptomycetaceae; genus Kitasatospora; species Kitasatospora sp. NPDC059817. Next base: position 6,741 of record NZ_JBHWIR010000209.1, read on the forward strand.
GCCCCACTCGCCCCGTTCGCCGGATCGGGGCTGCACAGCCAGCCGTTGACGGCGAAGCGGCTGTCCTCGGCCTGCCGGCTCGGGCATTGCACCGGGCGCACCTCGTGCCAGGCGGTGGGGCGGAAGAACACGATGCTGTCGTGCTCGGGCTCCCAGTCCCGCCAGGTGCGCTTCTCCCACTCCCCCGTCGTCCCGCCGTACAGCGGCAGGGCGGCGTCGAACACGCGCAGCTCGCCGCCGCCGAACGGCCGGGGCATTCCGTGCAGGTAGTAGACGAAGGTGAGCAGGCGCCGGGGGGAGAACTCGGCGCTGGTGTCCTGGTGCGGCCGGTAGAAGTCGCCGTCGTTGTGCACGTTGAGGGTGTAGTCGGGCTCGGTGTTGCGGCAGGACACGCCCAGGGTGTGCTCGACCGCCTCCAGCACCTCGTCGATGGCCGCCAGCAGTTCGGGCGCGGCGAACTCCCGGCACGAGCGGGAGCGGCGGAAGTCGGGGGCCAGCTCCCGGTCCCCGATCAGGGAGGGCTGCAACGCCTCGCCTGCGGAGGCGACGGCGACGGCGCGTGCCAGCAGGGCGCCGGCCGTCCGCTCGCCCAGGAGCCCGGTGATGCGGCAGACCGTCACCGGGAGCCGCCAGATCGCGTCCGTGCTCACCGGCGACGGCTGCTCCGTCGCGGTGTCCCGATCCGTCGCAGTACCCCGCTCCGTCGCGGTGTCCGGCCCTGTCATGGTGTCCCGCCCTCTCGTCGTCGCGCGGCCTCGGGTGCGCTCACGCCCGGGGCCGCATCGGCCGGTGCCGCACCAGCGCCCCTACCGGCTCCAGTCCACCGGGACCACGTCCTGCTTGAGCCCGCGGTCGCTGCACACGGCACACGGGCCTCCCGGGACGCCGGGGCCCTGGTCGGTGCCGATGGTGATGGCCCCGTGCGCGCCGGCCGGGGCGTGGACGCCGTCGCCGACCATCGCGGCCTCGTAGCCGCCCAGCAGTTCCTGCAAGGTGCCGGGGCCCAGGTTCTCGGGGGCGGTGATCGCGGCGATGCCGTCGTAGTCGGTGTAGGCCGCGCCCAGCGTCCGGCCGCCCACGGTGGCGAACACGATCCGGGCGCCGCGGATGGGCTCCCCGGTCACGGCGTCGGAGGCCATCGCGTGGATGTTCTCCAGCTGCATCTGGGTGACGTTCAGGCTCGCCTGGCTGGTCGTGAGCCTGGTCGGCTTGAGGCTGGGGCACTCCGCCGCCCCGCTGCACGACGGGGCCGACGAGGCGGCCGCGGACGCGGTGACCGCGCTCCCCGCACCCAGCGAGGCCAAGGCCGCGGCCATCACCGCGACGGTCTTGCGACCAACAGAGCTCATGATCCACTCCCGTGGGAACCGCCCGCGCGTGCTCCGCTGTGACGCCCGAGGGCCATGAGGGCCGGGCGCGCGCGGCACGCGACGGGTGCCGCCCCCCATCGGACGACACGGCCGAGCGTAGCCACCGCCCGTCCGGCCCAACCAGCCGACGACCACGAGTTCGCAAGATCTGATGAACAGTCAACAGAGTGGTGACGGCGTTAATCGGGGTGCAGCGGCCGGCGGCGCCGGCCCCTCAGTGGCGCGGCGGGTGGGTGGGCGCCGTCCAGGACGCGTGGGCGTTGAACGTCAGGCCCGCCCGGTCCGAGGGGGGCGTGTGGTCCGGGTCGTTGCGGACGACCTCGATGCGGTGGCTCTCCACGTACAGCGCGGTGAGGTGCAGGCCCGGCGCGGGGGCGCGGACCTCCTGCCGTTCCCGGGTCATGGCGGTGACGAAACGCGTGCTGTCGTAGCCGAGTTCGCGGCTGAGGGACGCGGCCGCCCTGGCGCCGTGGCCCTCGATCTCGACGCCCGCCTCGAACCCCACGGACAGGCCGACGGCTTCGCGGCAGGCCTGCGACTGCGCCTCGTCCACCCCCCACGGGACGGTGGCGCCGACCGTGCCCGGGCCCGGGTCCTCCCGCAGGTCGGTGACCGCGACCCGGGTGTAGAACCGCTGGCGCCGCACCGTGTACGTCGGCGAGTTGCGCAGGATCCACTCCGTGGACGCGCCCCGGTCGAGGACGGCGGTGCACGGGAGGACCACCTCCCGGTCGACGACGGGCTCGGTCCGCTCGGGCACGTCGCCTCCGTCCGTGACGGCCGGGCCCTTCGCCGTCCCCTGCCGGACCTGCCGCATCGGCACGTCCAGCACGTGGACGTCGCCGGGGTCCTCCCCCTCGTAGTCGCCGTCGAAGTAGGAGATCCAGGTCGCGATGCCGGGGGTCAGCAGGCAGCCCGTGCCGCCGGGGATCGTCTCGGGGCGGACGGTCTCGGGGATCTCCAGCCCGCCGCGCCCGCGCCAGGCGCCGACGGCCACGTAGGGGCGTCCGCCGATCTCCTCCTTCACGCAGCGCAGGTCGCCCTGGGCGACGAAGGCCGCGCCGCCGAGGTCGCGCAGGACGTCGCGGGGCCCGTGGACCGTGTCCGAGGACCACAGCGCGCTCAGTGCCCGGTACCCGGGAGGGGCCACCGGCACCAGGCCGCGCAGCACCCCGTCGGAGTCGGTGACCTTGCGCCACTGCCTGGGCTCGGCCCGCGCGGCCGAGCCTGCGGTGCTCCCCCTCACCCAGGTCATCGGGGCGTCGTCGGGGATGACGCTGCACAGGGCGTGGTAGCCCTCGGGCGGTCTCGTCTCGCCGGTGCTGAAGACGAAGGTGAGTTCGCCGAACTGCTGTGGTGCCGAATAGCTCATATCCGCTCCTCCTGTCGGACGGCTCGCGACTCCCGGAACGGACGTGCCGGTCCGCGGGCGGCCCGGGCTCAGCGGCCCGCGGTCACCGGGTAGTGGTCGCTGTAGTCGGTGAAGGCCCGGCCGACCGCCTCCCAGGTCGGCGAGGCGGTCTTCAGGACCTCGCTCGTCCAGGCGTCGCACGGCGGGGCGTGGCCCTTGCGGAGCAGGACGTGGTCCGTGTCCTCGGCGGGGTCGGCCGGGTGGCGTTGCAGGGCGGCGTCGTTGGCGATGGTGTCGAAGGAGTACTTCCAGCCGGTCCGGGGGCCCGCCTCCTGGAGGTTCCCGAAGCCCAGGACGTCCTGGAAGTCGGGCGAGTGGCGGTCGGTGTTGAAGTCCCCGGCGACGATCACCGGCTCGTGCGCGGGGATCCGGCGGTCCGTCAGGAAGACGTCGATGTCGCGCAGCTGGGAGCGGCGCATGATCCTCGTCCGGCCGGTCGGGCACGCGCCGTCGTCGGACTGCAGGTGGGTGCCCACCACGTGCACGCGCCGGCCGTCGACCTCCAGTACGGCGTAGGCGAAGCCCTTGGCGGCCTCGGCGTCCCGGCCGCAGGCCACGTCGTGGACGTACTGCTCCATCCGCAGGATGGGCCACCGGCTGACGATCGCGACCCCGCCGCGGGCGTGCAGCGGGGAGATCTGCCGGCCGTGCGTGGCGGCCCAGCCCGACTCGTCCACTCCGACCACCGGCGTGCGGTGGCGGTACCCCCGGCCCTCCAGGCCCTGCATCAACTCCTCGGAGGGGCCGGGGTCGAAGAGTTCCTGGAAGACCAGCACGTCGTGGTCCGCGACGTGCGCGGACTCGGCGATCAGCCGCGAGCGCGCCGCGTTGTTCCAGTCGCCCTCGCTCTTCTGCGTCAGCCCGGACAGGAACATCACGTTGTGCGTCAGAACCTTCAAGGCCGTCCTCTCCGAACCGGCGGGCGCGGGGCGCACACACGGCGGAACCGGTCCGGGGCGCCCCGCCCCCCAAGTCAAGGGGGTCGGCCCGCGCCCGCCGGCGTCGACGCGCCGGTGCCCCGGCGGATGCCACGGGGCGCGGGGGGCACTGCGGGCTCGCGGCAGAGCCGGGCGGGGCGTGCACGGACGATTCCGCGCCGGTGCGGGGCTGCCCCTCCGACCGCAGGGAGCAAGCACGGCACACGTCCGAGCCCCCCGGCGGGTGTGGCCGGGCGGCTCGGGGGTGGTCGGGGGCCGGGGTTACGCGGTGGTGGTCGGGAGCTTGGCGGTCAGCGCGGTCGGGACGTTGACCACGTCGGCGAGGCTGTACTTGCCGGGGCCGAAGTCGGCTGCGGTGAGGGCCTTCTTGCCGCCGCCCGCGACCAGCCAGACGGTGGAACTGTCGGGCGAGAGCAGCAGGGTGCCGTCGGTGGGGGCGCTCTTGGCGGCGGCCCCGCCCAGCCAGGTGCCGGGGACGCCCATGAGCGGCTGCTTGTCGTAGCCCATCGCGGTGAAGTCGGCGTAGGTCAGGGAGACCGCCAGGCCGCCGGCCATCACGTAGACGGTGGAGTTGGTGCCGGCGGCGTCGGTGAGGACCGTGCCGTTCTTCAGGGGCTTGGCGACGGCGCCCTGCAGCCAGGCCTCGGGCACGCCCATCAGGGTCTTGGTGTTGTAGCCGTCGGCGGTCCACTCGCTGCCGGAGATGGGCAGGGCGGCGCCGTTGACCATGACGTACATCGACGGGTCGGTGCCGGCCTGGCCGTTGACGACCGTGCCGTTCGGGACGGTGGCCTGGGTGGCGGAGGCGAGCCAGGCGCCGGGGACGCCCATGTCGGCGCGGGTGTTGTAGCCGTCGGCGGTCCACTCGGCGCCGGAGATGGGCAGGGCGGCGCCGGAGACGACGACGTAGCGGGCGTTGCCGCCGGCCTGGTCGTGGACGACGAGGCCGGTCGGGAGGGTGTTGGTGAGCGCGTTCTGCAGCCAGGCGGTGGGGACGCCCATGTCGGGGCGGGTGTTGTAGCCGGCCGCCGTCCAGTCCGCGCCGGAGATGGGCAGCGCCGCGCCGGCGACGACGACGTAGCGGGCGTTGCCGCCGGCCTGGTCGTGGACGACGGTGCCCTCGGGCGGGGTGGTGGGCAGGGCGTTGAAGCGGGCGTCGTCCACCAGGACGATCTTGCTCAGGTCGTAGCCGTCGGGGGCGACGTCGGAGCCGGCGACGGGCAGGCCCGCGCCGCTGATCAGGACCTTGACCGAGGCGCCGTTGGGCGACTTGACGAGCGTGCCGGCGGGCAGCGACGCCGGGTCGGGGTAGGAGGTGCCGGCCGGGTAGGGGTTGGCGTGGTCGGCGCCCAGGTTGGCCCCCGGGCCGCAGACCGGCCAGGCGCCCTGGCCCTGCCCGGCGAGGACCTTCTCGGCGATCAGGATCTGCTGCTGCTTGGTCGCCCGGTTGGCGTAGGGGGCGTACTGGCTGCCGCCGTAGGCGAGCCAGGTGCTCTGGGAGAACTGGAGGCCGCCGTAGTAGCCGTTGTTGGTGTTGATGCTCCAGTTGCCGCCGCTCTCGCACTGGGCGACCTTGTCCCAGGTGGACACCGAGGCCGCGGAGGCCTGGCCGCCGAGGGCGAGCGGGGCGGCGAGGGCGAGCAGGGCGGTGGCGGCGGCGAGGGCCAGCGTCTTGCGGGCGGCGGTCATGACGGAATTCCCCCTGGGCAGGTACGGGTTGGCGAGCGGGTTGGCGGGTGTGCGAGCAGGTGTGCGG
>NZ_JBHWIR010000210.1:0-7997 GCF_042731835.1 Kitasatospora sp. NPDC059817
AACGCGGCTCATCACCCTCGTCGAACACGCCCTCCTCGCCCGACTCCGATGACGGACACGGCCGCGGCCGCGGCCCACGGACCTTCGTTCGGAGGTCTGCGGGCCGCGGCCGCGGCGGGTCGCCCGGCGGGCTGCCCGGTGAGCTACTCGGCGGTCTGGTCGGTGGGCTCCAGGCCGGCCCGGATCAGCCCGTAGGTGTAGGCGTCCTCCAACGCCAGCCAGGAGGCGGCCACCACGTTGTCGGCCACCCCGACGGTCGACCAGGTGGACGTGCCGTCGGTGGACTCGATCAGCACCCGGGTCTTGGAGCCGGTGCCGTGCTGGCCCTCCAGGATGCGGACCTTGTAGTCCACCAGCTCGAACCGGGCCAGCGGCGGGTAGATCCCCTCCAGCGCGGTGCGCAGCGCCTGGTCCAGCGCGTTCACCGGGCCGTTGCCCTCGCCGGTGGCGATCCGGCGCTCCCCCTTCGCCCACAGCTTCACCGTCGCCTCGTTGCCGGTGAACCCGTTCGGGCCCTGCTCGCTGATGGTCCGCCAGGACTCCAGGGTGTAGAAGCGCTCCCGGCCGCCGCGCACCTCGTCGCGCAGCAGCAGCTCGAAGGAGGCGTCGGCGGACTCGTAGGTGTAGCCGAGGTTCTCCTGCTCCTTCACCTTGGCCACCACCCGGCCGGCCAGGTCCCGATCGCTGGACAGGTCGTAGCCGAGCTCCTTGCCCTTGAGCTCGACCGAGGCGCGGCCCGCCATGTCGGAGACCAGCATCCGCATGGTGTTGCCGACCCGCTCCGGGTCGATGTGCTGGTACAGGTCAGGGTCGACCTTGATCGCGGAGGCGTGCAGGCCCGCCTTGTGCGCGAAGGCCGAGTAGCCGACGTACGGCTGGTGGGTGGAGGGGGTCAGGTTGACCACCTCGGCGATCGCGTGCGACAGCCTGGTCATCTCGGCGAGCCGCCCCTCGGGGAGCACCCGCCGGTCGTACTTGATCTCCAGCGCGCCGACCACCGGGAACAGGTTGGCGTTGCCGACCCGCTCGCCGTAGCCGTTGGCGGTGCACTGGACGTGGGTGGCGCCGGCGTCCACCGCGGCCAGCGTGTTGGCCACCGCGCAGCCGGTGTCGTCCTGGGCGTGGATGCCCAGCCGGGCACCGGTGACGGCGAGGACGTCGGCGACGGTCTCCCGCACGCCGGCCGGCAGCATCCCGCCGTTGGTGTCGCACAGCACCACCACGTCCGCGCCCGCCTGGTGCGCGGTGCGGACCACGGCCAGCGCGTACTCGCGGTTCGCCCGGTAGCCGTCGAAGAAGTGCTCGCAGTCGATGAACACCCGCCGTCCCTGCGCGCGCAGGAACTCGACGCTGTCCCGGACCATCTCCAGGTTCTCGTCGAGGGTGGTGCGCAGCGCCAGCTCCACGTGCCGGTCGTGCGCCTTGGCGACGAGGGTGACGACCGGGGCGCCCGAGGCGACCAGCGCGGCCAGCTGCGGGTCCTCCGCGGCCTTGCCGCCGGCCCGGCGGGTGGCGCCGAAGGCGACCAGCCGGGCGTGCCGCAGGTCCAGTTCGGCGGCGGCCCGGGCGAAGAACTCGGTGTCGCGCGGGTTGGCCCCCGGCCAGCCGCCCTCGATGAAGCCCACCCCGAACTCGTCCAGGTACCGCGCGATGGCCAGCTTGTCCGCCACCGTCAGGTTGATGCCCTCCCGCTGCGCACCGTCGCGCAGGGTGGTGTCGAACACGTGGAAACTGTCGTCGGTACGGCTGACCTCGGTCATGACCCCTGGTTCTCCGTTCGGGGAGGTTCGTACTGCTCTGCCGGATTGCGAGTCCCGGCTCCACTGTCCAGCATCCCGCGCGCGGCTCCGGTGTCCCCGAGCCCCTTGTGGGGGCTCTCGGCCGGTCCGGAGGCTGTGTTCATCGGGGCGGTGCCCGAAAAACGAAAAAACCCCTCGCGGGTGCGAGAGGTCTGCGCGCGGGTCTGGACGCTGGTGGTCGCTCCGCATCGGGTCCTGCGGGAGCGGTCACTGCGGACCGGCGCGCCTGCTGCTAATCATCAGCGACAGCGAGGACACGCTCGCAGTCTGGCACACGTCCCGGCATCCGGCCCGCCCGTCTCGCGATGCGGAACAGGGCAGGCCGGAGCGGGTGCCGCCTCAGACGATCTTGTGCAGCCAGCCGTGGGTGTCGGGGGTCTGGCCGCCCTGGATGGCCAGCAGGGCCCGGCGCAGCTCCATGGTGGTCGGGCCGGGCTCGCCGGCGCCGACCGTCCAGTCGGCGGCGGCCGACTTGACCGAGCCGACCGGGGTGATGACGGCGGCGGTGCCGCAGGCGAACACCTCGGTGAGGGTGCCGTCCGCGTTGGCCTGCTGCCACTCGTCGGTGGAGATCTTCCGCTCCTCGACGGCGTAGCCGAGGTCGGCGGCGAGCTGGAGCAGCGAGTCGCGGGTGATGCCGGGCAGCAGGGCGCCGGACAGCTCGGGGGTGACGATCTTCGCGTCCTTGCCCTCGCCGAAGACGAAGTACAGGTTCATGCCGCCCATCTCCTCGATCCACCGGTGCTCGGCGGCGTCGAGCCAGACGACCTGGTCGCAGCCCTTCTCGGCGGCCTGGGCCTGGGCGATCAGCGAAGCGGCGTAGTTGCCGGCGCACTTGGCGGCGCCGGTGCCGCCGGGAGCGGCCCGGACGTACTCCTTGGACAGCCACACCGAGACCGGCTTGACGCCGCCCGGGAAGTAGGCGCCGGCCGGCGAGGCGATGATCATGAACAGGTAGGAGTTGGCCGGGCGGACACCCAGACCGACCTCGGTGGCGAACATGAACGGACGCAGGTACAGGCTCTGCTCGGGCTCGTTCGGCACCCACCCCTGGTCCTGCTGGACCAGCAGCTCGACGGCCTCGACGAAGGTCTCCACCGGCAGCTCCGGCATCGCCAGCCGGCGGGCCGAGGCCTGGAAGCGGGCCGCGTTGGCCTCCGGACGGAAGGTCGCGATGGAGCCGTCGGCCTGGCGGTAGGCCTTCAGGCCCTCGAAGATCGACTGGCCGTAGTGCAGGGTCATGTTCGCCGGGTCGACCTCCAGCGGCGCGTACGGCGCCAGCTGCGCGTCGTGCCAGCCCACGCCCTCGGTCCAACGGATGGTGACCATGTGGTCGGTGAAGACCCGGCCGAAGCCGGGGTTGATCAGCCGGGCCTCGCGCTCCGCGGTGGGCAGCGGGTGGGCGGAAGGCTTGAGGTCGAACGTGATGGGCGCCTGGGTGGGCGTGCTCATGGCTGTTTCCTTCACCGTGGGGTAGGTCCGGGCCGCCACCGCCGGGTGCCCGCCGCGGCCAACCAGCACCGGAACGAACGCACAACGGCACGACCCACTGTCGATACTCGCATCCAGAGGGCCGTGCCGAACAGCTGCCCGCTCCTTGGGGAGCTGCAAGCTGCGGTTATGTGGTGCGGCCCGCCGGGCCGCGACCGTTGTCGGCCCCGGCCCGTGGGCCGGAGTCCGTCAAGCGGATCCGGCCCGTCAGCCGGCTACTCGGGTGACCAGCGCGTCGCCGACCGCGGAGGTGCTGCGGGTGCCGGTGCGCTCGGCCAGGTCCGCCGCGACGGCGGCCTCCACCCGGGCGGCCTCGGCGGCGAAGCCCAGGTGCTCCAGCAGCATGGCGACCGACAGCACGGTGGCCGTCGGGTCGGCCTTGCCCTGGCCCGCGATGTCCGGCGCCGAACCGTGCACCGGCTCGAACATCGACGGGAACTCACCGCCCGGGTTGATGTTGCCGCTCGCGGCCAGGCCGATCCCGCCGGTGACGGCGGCGGCCAGGTCGGTCAGGATGTCGCCGAACAGGTTGTCGGTGACGATGACGTCGAAGCGCTCCGGCTGGGTGACGAAGAAGATCGTCGCCGCGTCGACGTGCAGGTAGTCGGTGGTCACCTCCGGGAACTCCCGGCCGACCTCCGCGAAGATCCGCGACCACAGGTGCCCGGCGTGCACCAGCACGTTGTTCTTGTGCACCAGCGTCAGCTTCTTGCGCGGACGCGCCTGGGCCCGGCGGTAGGCGTCGCGCACCACGCGCTCGATGCCGAACGCGGTGTTCAGGCTGACCTCGGTCGCCACCTCCTGCGGCGTCCCGGTGCGCAGCGAGCCGCCGTTGCCGACGTACGGGCCCTCGGTGCCCTCGCGGACCACCACGAAGTCAATGGTCGGCTCACCGGCCAGCGGGGACTTCACCCCGGGGAACAGGCGGCCCGGACGCAGGTTGATGTGGTGGTCGAAGGCGAACCGCAGCTTCAGCAGCAGCCCCCGCTCCAGCACGCCCGACGGCACGCTCGGGTCGCCGATGGCGCCCAGCAGGATCGCGTCGTGCGACTTCAGCTCGGCCAGCACGCTGTCCGGCAGGGTCTCCCCGGTCCGGTGGTAGCGCCGGGCGCCGAGGTCGTACTCGGTGGTCTCCAGCTTCACCTCGGCGGGAAGCACGGCACCCAGGACCTTGAGACCTTCGGCCACCACTTCCTGGCCGATGCCGTCACCCGGGACAACTGCGAGACGAATCGTGCGAGACATGCTCGGACCCTACTCCGGTGTCCCAGGGGCTGACACCCGGCGTCCACCATCCGGACGGGTCAGGGTGACCGTCAACGGAAACGGCCGCTGAACCGTCAGGCTGCCAGGGAAAGTCCCGCTCTGAACGTAATCGCCGGCAGCCTCATCCAACTCGTAGGCGTAAACCACCGGTTCACGCTGCTCACGCTCGACACGCCAGAAGTAGCGGATCCCGGCAGCGGCGTACTTGCGCGGCTTGACGTCGCGGTCCCGCTCCGCCGATGCCTCCTCGACCACTTCCACGGCCAACAGAACATCCCGGGCCAGCCAGAACGTCTGATCGGGCCCGGTGTCCGCTCGGGCATCGACGACCATGACATCGGGCTCCGGCCGGTTACGGGTGTCGAGCTTCAACCCCATCCGGCAGCAGACCTCCCAACCGTCCGGCACCTGGTCGGCCAGTTGCTGATCCAGCCTGCTGGTCGTCCGGGCATGGAACGTTGTCTGACGGGCGGAGAAGACCAGGCCACCGAAGAGCAACTCGGTGTGGGGCGGGAGATCCCGTAGCCGATCCAGGTCGTCCGCGGTGTAGCCGGTAGCCGGAGGGCGCAGCCACTCCGGCATCGCAAGGTCGAGTTCCCTTTCCACCGGGGCACCGTCGCAGGCCGATCCGCCGGGCTACCACCTCATCACCCCTTCGAGGGAGCGCGGGGGGCCTGATCCGCGCGGGGGGCGCGCTTAGGGTGGCGGGGTCCGGCAATCCCTCGCGGAAACGGGGTCGAGCAGCAGATGGGCGTGCGGCGGCGGGAGGTGCTGGTCTGCGGGAGTGCGGCCGGGCTGGCGGTGGGCGGGTACGCGCTCGCGGTGGGGCTGCGCGGGGTGTGGCCGACGGGGGCGGGCGAGGCCACCCTGCCGTACCACGCCCACCTGTGGGACCTGCTGCACGGGCGGGCCGCCGGAGACCTCCTGTTCAACTGGAACAGCGGCTACGGCGTCCCGTTCCTCGCCGACTTCTTCGCCTACCTGATGAACCCGTTCTCCTGGCCGACCGCCCTCCTCCCCCGCGACCAGGGCCGGCTCGCGCTGCTCCTGGTCACCCTCGCCACCATCGGCCTCGGCACCGCCCTGATGGCCCACCTGCTCGGCCGGCTGCACGCCGGCCCGCACTGGCTGCGGGCGCTCGCCGCCGTCGGGTACGGGCTCTGCGCCTGGGTGCTCGACGTCGGCGGGGCGGCGCCGATGTGGCTCTGGGGCCTGGTCTCGCTGCCGCTGCTCGGCCTGGCCGCCGACTGGTGCCTGCGCGAGCGGCGCTGGGTGGCCGGCTCGCTGTGCGTCACCCTCGCCTGGGCCGGCAACCTGTACACCGCCGCGCTGGCCACCCTGATGGCCGGGCTGCTGCTGGCCGTCCGCCTGTTCGCCACCCCGCGGCCGGTGCGCCACCGGGTCCGGGTCACCGGGCGGGCCTTCACCATGGCCACCACCGGTGTCCTGCTCGCCTCGCCCGTGCTGTTCGTCGCCGTCCGGGCCGCGCACGGCGCCCAGCCGGAGTCCCCGGTGCAGCCGCTCGGCCCGTCCGGGCTCGGCGGGCACCTCGCGCAGTTGCTGCCCGCCACCCACGGCGGGCGGCCGCTGCCGGACGTCGCGATCGGCCTGCTGGGGCTGCTGCTGGTGTGCGGGCTGCCGTTCAACCGGCGGGTGCGGGTACGGGAGCGGGCGGTCTGGTGCGGGGCGCTGGTGCTGGTGGTGCTCAGCTTCGTCTGGACCCCGACCGTGCTGGTCTGGCACGGTCTGGCGATCCCGGCCGGTGGGCCGTACCGGGTCGCGTTCGTGCTCAGCGGCCTGCTGGTGCTGGCGGGCTGGGTGTCGCTGGCGCACCGGCCGGACCGGCTGACCCTGCTGGGCGGCGCCGCCGTGGTCTCGGTGATCGCCGCGCTGGCGGCGGGCCGGCACTCGGTCCGCGCCTCCACCTGGACGCTGCTGGCCGTCGGCGGGGTCGTCCTGCTCGCCGCGCTCCGGACCCTCGACCGCCGGCACACCGACCGCCGGGCCACCGCCCTGGCGACCTGGGTGCTGGCCGGCGTGGTGCTCGGCAACGCCGTCTGGTCCGGGTACGCGGCGCTCGCCGCCGCCCCGGCCGACCCCGCCTCCCCCGCCGCCGTCCGGGCCGGGTACGCGGCGGTGCGCGACGGCGCCGACTGGCCCCGGGGCCGCAGCGACCCCGGCCCGCACGCCTTCACCACCAACGATCCGCTGCTGCTCGACGGCCAGGGCGGCGGCTACTTCAGCGGCTACCTGCCGACCGTCGCCGCCCTGCTGCTGCACGACCTCGGCGCGGGCTGGACGGCGGGCGGGCGGCAGACCGCCAGCGTCACCGACCCGGTCGGGCAGGCCCTGTTCGCCGTCCGCGCCCACCTCGACGACGGGCCGCCCCCGGCCGGCTTCACCCCCGGACGGGCCGCCGCACCGCCGCTGGTCACCGTGCTGCCGCCCGGCGCCCGGCCGGACACCTCCTCGGTCTGGTCCCGGCAGGAGTCACTGCTCGGCAGCCGGGTGTACGAGGCCCCGCTGCCCGTCCCGGCCGGCGGCCCGGCGCCCACCCTGCACGGCACCAGCGGCTGGTCGCTGCCCGGCGGCGCCGAGGGCACCGTCCTCACCGCGGCCTGCACCCCCGGCGGCACGGCCTACTTCCACGGCGTCTGGTACCGGGGCACGGTCAGCGGCCTCGGCACCACCTACCGCAGCGACGGCGAACAGCCCACCACCGCCGTCGCGATCCACCGGCTGGGGCCGGTCCCCGCCGACGGGACGGTCCGGGTGACCCTGCGCTCCGACACGGTCGGCCAGGTCCCGGCCCGTCCGATCGGCTGTCTGCGGCCCGGCGCCCTGGACGCCGCCGTCGCCCGTCTCACCGCCACCGGCGCGACCGGCGTGACGGCCGGCGGGCACACCCTCGCCGCGACCCTCCCGGCCGGCTCCACCGGCACCGCGCTGCTGTCCGTCCCGGCCGCCGAGGGCTGGACCTGCGCGGCGGGCGGCGGCCGGTACGTCCCGCCGACGCCCGTCCTGGGCATGATCGGCGTACCGCTCGGCGCCGGCGCCGACCGCATCGCCTGCTCCTTCCGCCCGCCCGGTCTCACCGAGGGCCTCACCGTCAGCTCCGCCACCGCCGCCGCCCTCGCCCTGGTCGCCGTCTTCACCCGCTTCTCCCGCCGCCCGACCCGCGCCCCCCGCCGCACCCGCCGGCTCGCCGCCCAGGCCGCCGACCGAGGCTGAGGCGGCCGGGCCTGACGCAACCGGGCCTGAGGCAGCCGGGCCGGGCACTGCCGACGGCCGGTGGCACCGCAAGTGGGCCCGCGCCACCGAGGCGCGGCACAACGCGCGAGGGGCGGCCCGCCAGGTCGGCGGGCCGCCCCTCGGACGGGTGCGGTCACGGGAGGCCTGTCACTTATACACAAAATACGCTACCGACGACAAATCAAGAGA
>NZ_JBHWIR010000210.1:8007-12147 GCF_042731835.1 Kitasatospora sp. NPDC059817
CCCGGCGCGCCCCCCACCGCGCGGGGGGCGGCCCCCCCGGGCGGGGGGCCGCCCCTCGGACGGGTGCGGTCAGGGGAGGCTGATCACCTGGCTCCGGTGGGCGGCGGGGTTGAGGTGGTGGAGCAGGAGCAGGCGGGAGGTGTCGCCGGGGGTGCGGCGGATGTCGAGGACGGTGCCGGGCCGGACCGGGGTGGCGAGGGCCGCGGGACCGCCGAGGCCGGCGCGGATGTCGACGGCGGGGTGCAGGACGTCGAGGGCCAGGACGGGGCGGGTGCCGCGCAGGCCGATGGCGGAGTAGGACTCGGCCGGGTCGGGTGTGCCGGGGGCGACGGTGCTGGTCCAGACGCCGTAGTGGATGGTGCTGTGGCCTTCCCGGACGCCCGGGAGGGCGCTCAGCCGGACGGGGAGGACGACGGCGTCGCCGTCCAGCAGGGCGGTGTCGGTGTCGCCCCAGTGGCCGTTGAGCGGCTGGACGTCGAGTTCGGCGCCGGTTCGGGCGTCCAGGGCGCGGGAGACGAGGACGTCGCTGTTGCGCAGCCGGTCGGCTTCGAGGATGACGTCGGTGGTGCCGTCGCCGTCGGTGTCCAGGGAGACCCGGACGCCGTAGAGCCCGACCGGGGTGGCGGCCGGGGCCCAGAGCTGGGCGCCCACGTAGAGCAGGTCGGAGCCGGTGGCGGCACCGACGACCCGCAGGTTGGCGGCCCGGTCGCCGGGGTGCTGGACGCAGACGTCCTGCGGGGGGTCGGCCGGCTCGGCGTCGTCGTCGGGCCGGATGCCGGCCCCGGGCCCGACGGCGGCTTCGCTGTCGGGCGGGCAGTCGGCCCAGCGGGTGCCTTCGCCGCCGAGGGTGAGGGCGGTGACGAGTCCGGGCCGGTTGCCGGGGGCGGCGCTGCCGCCGAGCATCAGGACGGTGCCGTCCCGGGTGGTGCGGGCGGCGGCGGTGGCGGTGAGGTCGGTGGCCGGGCGCGGGGCGGCGAGGACGGGGACGCGCAGTTGGGGCAGGGCCGGGTCGGTGACGGGGGTGAGCAGGACGCGGCCGGAGAGTTCGGCGCGGTAGCTGCGGGCCTTGCCGTTCTGCAGGGTGTCGATGGTGGGGTCGGGGGCGCGGCCCAGTTCCCCGGGGACGGCGAGGGTGACGTGCACCCGCGCGGTGCCGCCGGCCGGGACGTCGACCTGGTCCGGCGTCACCTCGAAGGTGGCGCCGGGCAGTTCGGTGGCGGCCGCGTAGCCGGTGCGGTAGCTCAGCGGCCGGTCCGCGTGGTTGCGCACCTCGATGTCGCGGCCGAGGGCGGTCGGCCCGGCGATCTCGACCGGCCCGTAGGAGACGCCGACGCTTCCTTCGGCCGCTCCGTCGCCGGCCGCGTAGGCGACGACGGGGGTGTGGACGGCCCGGTCGACCTGGGCGCGGCCGGCGCCGGTGCGCTCGGGGCCGTAGACCGGTCCGCCGTGGTCGTCGCCGAGCCAGGTGTCGACGGCGGTGTTCATGAGCGCGGCCTTGAGCTGTTCGACCGGCCAGTCGGGGTGGGCGGCGCGGACGAGGGCGGCGAGGCCGGTGATGTGCGGGGTGGCCATCGAGGTGCCGTCCTCGCGCTGGCCGCCGCTGCCGGTGCCGACGAGGGCGGACCAGATGGTCTCGCCGGGGGCGGCGAGGTCGGGTTTGACGATGCCGGGGACGCCGATGCCGCGGGAGGAGAAGTCGGTGAGGGTGTCGGTGCGGGCGGGCTGGTTCTGGGAGACGGAGCCGTGCAGCGGGTTGCCGGGGGCGGCGAGGCGGATCTCGACCGGCCCGGCCGCGGCGGCCTGCCGGAGCCGTTCGCCGTCGGCGTGGGCGAGCAGGGCGGCCGGGATGCGGTCGTTGCCGGAGATCTCGGCGAGGTGGTCGGTGTCGGCGGCGTAGAGGGCGCCGATCGCACCGGCGTCGGCGGCGTGGTCGGCGCGGGGGCCGGAGTTGCAGGCCCGTTCGGTGTCGCGGGTGCGCCAGGTGAGGACGGCGATCTTTCCGGCGAGCCGCTGCCGGTCGGCTTCGCTGTAGGCGGCGCAGCCGTCGGACTGGTCGGCGGGCAGGGCGAGTTGGCCGCTGACGTCGGCGCTGGACCAGCCCTGGTAGCGCTCGCTCCAGTGGGCCGGGACGACGCCGGCCAGGCTGGCGGGGGCGAGCACGGTGAGGCCGTCGGTGTCGCTGTGCGGGTCGACGGAGGCGGCGACGGCGATGGCCCGGGCGGCGGTGCCGGGGCTGCCGCCGATGCCGTAGACGTCGCCGTCGTTGCCGGCGGCGGCGACCACGACGGTGCCGAGGGCGGCGAGCCGGTCGACGGCGAGGGCGTCGGTGTCGTCGGGGTTGCCGAAGCGGCTGCCGAGGGAGAGGTTGACGACGTCGAGGCGGTCGCCGAGGTCACCGTCGCCGTTGGGGTCGGCGGCGAGGTCGAGGGCCTGGGCGAGCCGGTCGGTGGAGCCGTCGCAGCCGAAGACCCGGATCGCGTACAGCTGGGCGCCGGGGGCGGCGCCGGGGCCGACCTTGAACCCGGCGGGGTCGAGTCCGGGCCGGTAGGGGCCGGTGTACGGGTGGCCGTCGGCGGTGACGCCGTAGCCGGCGGCGGTGCCGGCGACGTGGGTGCCGTGCCCGTTGCGGTCGCAGTCGATCGGGTTGTCGCTGGGGTGCGGGACGGGCTGGTGGTGGGGGGAGGACGGGTCGGGGTTGTAGTCGTCGCCGACCAGGTCCTTGCCGCCGATCACCTTGGCGTTGGGGAACAGCTCGGGCGGGGCCGGCTTGCCGCGTTCGACGGAGCGGAAGGCGGCCTCGGTGCCGGGGCCGCCGAAGTCGGCGTGGGTGTAGTCGATGCCGCTGTCGATGATGCCGATCCGCACCCCCTGGCCGGTGTTGCCGTCGCCGGTCGCGCCGGCCCAGACCTGCGGGGCGCCGATCAGCGGGACGGAGTAGGCGTTGTCCCGCTGTTTGCGGACGATCGGGTGGACGGCCCGGACGCCGGGCAGCGCGCGTAGGGCGGGCAGCCGGTCGGCGGGGGCGTTGACGGCGAGGCCGGTGAGCAGGGTGCGGGTGCGGTAGAGCTCGCCGGCGGTGGGCGCCGCCCGGTGGACGGCCGCGGCGAGCCGGTCGAGGGCTTCGCCGGCCTTGGCGCGCTGGGCGGCGCCGGCGTCGGCGGCCTCCCGGCGGGCGGCCTCCGGGGAGCGCTGGGCCCGCCGGGCCCCGTCGGCGGCGCGCCGCCAGGCGGGGCCGGCCGGCTCGGTGCCGAGTTCGAGCAGGACGGTGGCCGTTCGGCCGGCCCTCGACGGCTCCGTCGGGGGCCCGCCGGAGGCCGGGGTGGCGGCGAGCGCCGCGCTCCCGGCCAGCACGGCCAGGGTGAGGCCGATCCGGGTGATGGATCGGCGGACGGATGGCAGGCGCACTGGGCCCTCTCCCCCCGGCAGGGGGACTGATCCGCACACCGTGTCGCTGACGCCCGCCCGCGCGAACGTCGATCACCCTTCCGGGGGCCCCAAATTAGGATGATCGCGCCGGCGAGCGCGAGCAACTTCCCTCGGACGGACGCCGGTTGCACTCGACCGGGTGACCTGACGGCAGCCCGAGCGGCCTATTCGGCAGATGAACGGCCGGGTCGGAGAAGCCCCCCGAGGAGGGCCGTCCGACAACCCCTGACAGACAGGCCCGCCAGGGGTTCCCGTCAGAGGTGCCCGGTCGAGCCGCCGTTGTCGCGGCGGTCCAGCGCCCGCTGCAGCGCGGCGGCGGCGAAGGGGTTCCGCTCGGCGGCCCGGCGCCGGCGCGGGGCGCGGACGGGGGTGGCGGCGGGGGTGGCAGTGGCGTGGCGGTCGGCGGTGAGGGGCATACCGGGCTCCTTGGAAGCGGCGCCCCGAAGAGGGCGCGGGAGGGGAGGGGTACGCGCGGGGGCAGGGATCGCCTGCCCGTGAAGGCGCACGCGGACACGGGCCGAACGCCCTGTCTACAGGGTCGGCACGCCGTATCGCCCTTCCACGGTACGACCGGGCCCGGGCCGTGTCTGCACGAATACTTGGATTTCCTAGTATCTGAGACGGGCGCCGCCCGGGGGAACGCAGCGGGTAGTCGGGGGGAGGGGGCGGACCGAGGGCAACGGCGCCGGGGGGGGTGGGGTGGACGGCGCAAGC
>NZ_JBHWIR010000211.1:0-12103 GCF_042731835.1 Kitasatospora sp. NPDC059817
CCGGCCCTGGGGTGGCTCGGGTGGTGGGGGGGGGGCGCGGACCGGTCCGCTCGCCGAGGCCGGCGAACGGACCGGGGACGGGGCGGGTCCGACGATTCGCGCCCCCGGCGGGAACCGTCGGACCCCTCTCGGCGAGCCGTCAGCCGATCTTCCAGCGCTGGGCCGGGTCGCTGCCGTTGCAGGACGTCACCGAGGTGAGCTGGGCGACGCCGTTGGACTTGAGGCACTGGCCGGTGGCGGCGTTGCGGATCAGGTACCAGCCGCGGTCCTCGTCGGTCCGGATCCACTTCTGGTTGGCCGGCAGCCAGTCGCCGGCCGGGCGGTTGAGGCCGTCCCAGCCGCCGGGGGTGTCCCAGAGCTGGACGGCGCCCGAGCCGGTGTCGAGGTCGACGACCTTGCCGGCCGAGCCGTGCGAGATGGCGGTGGTGCCGTCGCAGTAGCCCCAGAACGACCAGGTCTGCGCGGCGCTCTGGTTGCCCTGGTAGACGCCGATCCGCTGGCCGTTGACCTCCGTGTTGGCCGGCAGGTCGAGGGCGCCGGTGGCGCCGTTGTAGACGGAGGTGACGGTCTGCAGGTTCGGCGCCAGCTCGCAGCCGGCGGCGTGCGCGGCCGGGGCGGTGACCACGGCCGCCCCCGCGACGGCCGCGACGGCGCCGAGCCCGGCGAGGAACCTGCGGGTACGGGTGACGGGTTTCATCGGGTTCTCCTTCTGGGTGTGGTGGATCCGGGTGTGGTGGAGGTGCGGCATCAGCCGCGCGGGACCTGGAGGGCGTCCCACTGCTTGGGGCCGGGGATTCCGTCGGCGTCACTGCCGGAGTCGCCCAGCTTGTGCTGCCAGTTGCGGAAGGATTCGAGGTCCGCCCCGGACCACTCGGGGCCGGGGCCCTCGGCGTAGGCGGAGCAGCCCTCGGCGACCAGGCGCTCTCCCATCCGGGTGATGACGTCGCTCTTCTGGCCGTCCTGGAAGAAGTCGGCGCCGGGGAAGGGCTCGTAGCCGCCCTCGCTCCCGCCCCCGTCCCCGCCGCTGTCGGCCTGGGGCCGGGCGCCGCCGTTCGGCTGGTCGGCGGCGGAGGCCTCCTGCCCGAAGTAGACCGCCCCCTGGCGGTCCCGCCACTGCGGGTCGGCGAGGATGACGCCGTCGGCGAAGTCCGGGACGCCGTACCCGTACACCCAACTCGACTTGCGGTCGCGGGTCTTGAGGTAGACGCCGTCGCCCTCGGAGCTGCCGTCGTCGTTGGTGTTGCCCTCGACGGTGGTGATGGTGGAGCTGGTGTAGGCGACGCAGATGCCGGTGTGGCTGCCGCCGCCGGGGCCGTAGAACACCTGGCCGCCGATCACCGGGTAGTCGGTGAAGCGGTCGCGGTCCCTGAACCAGGCGACGCCCTCGGCGCAGGAGGCCGTCACCGGGAACAGCCCGGCGTTGCCGGACTGCCGGGCGCACCAGGCGACGAAGGTCGCGCACCAGGCCTCGCCCTGGGACCACTCCAGGCCGGGGACGGCCGGCGAGTACTTCTGGATGTTGTTCCAGTGCGAGCCGCTGCGGCCCTCCTGGTATCCGACCTCGTCTCGGGCGACGCGGATCAGGTCCGCCGCGTTCGAGGACATGAGGGTGGCTCCTTGCTTGCTGTGGCTGCTGTGGCTGCTGGGGGGACGGGGAGGTCAGGCCTGGGCGAAGGTCTGGACGTAGCGGCCCCAGTTGCCGCGCTGGCGGGGGGTGTAGCCGATGCCGATGGAGGTGAAGTCGCGGCCCAGGATGTTGTCGCGGTGGTGCGGGCTGTTCATCCACATCTGCATGGCCTCCGCCACGCTGTTGCCCGGGGTGACGTTCTCGGCGGCCGAGCGGAACTGGAAGCCGGCGGCGTGGATGCGGTCCCACGGGTTGCTGCCGTCGGTGCCGTCGTGCTGGGTGAGGTCGTGGGACGCCATGTCGTTGGCGTGCCGCTGGGCGGCGGCGCTCAGACGGTCGTCGAGCCGCAGCGGCTGGAGGCCGGCCCGGCCGCGCTCGGTGTTGACGGAGGCCAGCATCTCGGTGCGGAAGTCGCCGCCGGGCTGCGGCTGCGGCTGGGGCTGCGGCTGCTGCTGGCCGCCGGCGCCGCCGTTCTGGCCGCCGGCCGGGATGAGCTGCCAGCGCTGCGCCGGGTTGTTGTCGTCCTGCTTGGTGAGGGTGAGCGGGGCGCCGGGGGCGGCCGCGGTGAGGAACAGCTGGCCCTCGTCGCCGCGGGCGGTCCGGACCCGGAACCAGTCGTTGTCGATGACGTCCAGCACCCAGCGCTGGTTGGGCTGCCCGTGCTCGTTGAACAGCCAGGTCTGGCCGGTGGAGTAGTTGTAGTCGATGACGACGGCCTGGCCGGGGGCGTGCTTGCCGTTGGTGAGCTGGGTCTCCAGGAGCCAGCTGCCGCCGTCCTTGGCCCAGAAGACCCAGCCCTGGGCGGTGGTGCCGTTGGGGCCCCAGGACTGGACCGGGGTGCCCGGGCTGCTCTGGCTGGAGCGCACGTCGGCGACCGTTCCGTTCGCGGACTTGAGGGTCCAGGTCTGACCGTTCTGCGGGAGCGTGGGCATGCGTGGCGCCTATCTTCGGTGGGAGTGGCCCCGGCTCCGCACTGGTGCGGTCCGCGACCTGACGAGAGAGAAGATCGCGGACCGCGGTAGACAAGTGATCAACAAGGGGTGGAGGGCCGTCGGGGACACGCTTTAGGGCTGCGGCAGGCCGTCCAGCAGGGCCCTGGTCTGCTCGGCGTCCTTGGCGAGCCCGAGCCGCTCGTACACCTCCAGCGCGTCCGCCAGGCAGGCGCGGGCCTGGCGGGGGCGGCCGAGGCCGGTGAGCGCGGTGCCCAGGGTGCGCAGCAGCGCGGCCTCCAGGGCGGCGCTGGTGCGGCGGGCGAGCGGCAGCGCCGCCTCGGCGGCGTCGGCGGCGAGCAGCCAGCGTTCGGCCTCGGCGTGGATCCGGGCGGCGAGGTCGCCCGCCGCCGCTGCGAACACCGTCACCTGGAGGGCGGCGAACTCGTCGCGGGCGCCGACCGCGTGGGCGAGGGCCGCCTCCGGGTCGCCGCACAGCCGCAGGACCCGGGCCAGGTAGTAGCGGCCGGTGGCGGCGGACACCGGGCCGGAGCCGCTCATCAGGCGGGCGCCGCGCTCGGCGGCGTCCCGGGCCTCGGCCAGCCGGCCGGTCTGGGCGCAGCTGAACGCGAACTCGCCGAGGGCGCTGCCCTCGGAGCGTTCGGCGCCGAGGCGGCGGAACAGGTCGGCGGCGCGGCCGGCGTGTCGGGCGGCGTCGGCGTAGCGGCCGTGGACGCGGGCGTTGCCGCCGAGGGTGAGCAGGGCCTTGGCGAGGACGCGGACCTTCGGGCCGTCGCCGCTGCCCCCGTTGCCGCCGTCGTCGTCCTGGCAGAGCGCGACGGCCTGGTGGATGTCCTGTTCGGACTCGGCGTAGCGGTTGATGTGCCAGAGCATGCCGCCGCGCACGTAGCGGGCGAGGGCGAGCGGGCCGTGGTCGCCGCGGGCGGCGGCCTCGCGGGCGATGCGGTCGGAGAGGTCGGCGATGTCGCGGGTCTGGGTGCGTTCGGCGAGTACGGAGCCCATCCGGTCGGCGAGTTCGGCCGCCCGGTCGAGCGGCAGCGCCGGGTCGGCGCAGCTCAGGGCGATGGCGGCGGCGTGCACGCCGGCCTGTTCGCGCATCCAGCGGACGGCGGCGGGCCCGTCCGTGATCGTCTTCCCGGGGGAGCGGACGGGCGCGTCGAGCAGGCTGAGTTCGACCGGGTCGGCCTTGCGGGCGGCGCGGTCGGCGTTGCGGGCGGTGGCCAGGCAGTAGTCGACCAGCCGGTCGGCGGCGGCGGTGCGTTCGGTGGCGGGTTCCTCGGCGGCGAGCCGGCCGCGGGCGTAGTCGCGGACCAGGTCGTGGAAGCCGTAGCGGCCGAAGCGGGGGGAGTGCAGCAGGTTGAGGTCGACGAGTGCTTCGAGGAGTTCGTCGGTCTCGGTTTCGGTGCGGCCGAGCAGCGCGGCCGCGCAGGGCAGCGGGACGTCGGGGGCGTCGGGCAGGGACAGCAGGCGGAAGGCGCGGGCGAGTTCGACGTCGAGGCGGTGGTAGGAGAGGGCGAAGGTGGCTTCCACCGTCCGTTCGCCGTCGTTGAGTTCGGCCAGCCGGTGTTCCCGGCGCAGTCCGTCGGCGAGCGCGGCCAGGGTGAGCGCGGGGTCGGCGGCGAGTCGGGAGGCGACGATGCGCACGGCGAGCGGCAGCAGTCCGCAGGCCCGCACGATCTCGTCGGCGGCCCCGGGTTCGGCGTCGACGCGGTCGGCGCCGATGATCCGGGTCAGCAGTTCCAGTGCCTCGGCGGGCGGCAGGGTGTCCAGGCGCATCTGGTGCGCCCCGGCGAGGCCGGCCAGCCGGACGCGGCTGGTGATCAGGACGGCGCAGCCGGACGAGCCGGGCAGTAGCGGTTCGACCTGGCCGAGGGTGGCGGCGTTGTCGAGGACGACGAGGACCCGCCGCCCGGCCAGTGCCGAGCGGTAGAGGGCGGAGCGCTCCCCGGTGTCGAGCGGGATCTCGGCGGCGGCCACGCCGAGGGCGCGCAGGAAGCCGGCGAGCACCGCGCCCGGGTCCAGCGGGGTGTGGTCGGCGCCGCGCAGGTCGGCGAAGAGCCGCCCGTCGGGGAAGCGTCCGTGGGCCTGTCGGGCGACGTGCACGGCGAGCGTGGTCTTGCCGACCCCGCCCATGCCGTCCAGGGCGGAGACCACGACGGCTCGCCCGCCGGCCCCGGCGAGGCGGTCCACCAGGGTCTCGACCTCCTCCGCGCGGCCGGTGAAGTCGGCCAGGCCGTCGGGCAGTTGGTCGGGCGGCTGCCAGGCGGGGGCGGGTTCGGCGCGGGCGGAGGCGGAGGTGGCGGGGGCGGGCAGCAGGGACGGGTCCTCGCGCAGGATCCGCAGGTGCAGTGCGGCGGGACCGTCCTCGGCCGTCGGCGCGGCGGCGGCCGTCGGCGGCCGGCGGGTGTCCTGGTGCCGGGTGGGCCCGTCCCCGCCGGGCGGCAGCCGGCGGCGGGCGTCCTCGTACACGGCGAGTGCCTCGGCCTTGCGGCCCGCCTGGTAGAGGGCGCGCATCAGGACGGCGGTCAGCCGGGGCCGTTCGGGGTGTTCCAGGGCGAGGGCGGCGGCCTCGGCCGTCAGGCCGGTGTGGTCGCCGATCTCCGCGTCCAGCTCCAGCCGCGTCTCCTTGGCGTGAAGTCGCTGTTCGGCGAGGTGGGAGCGGACGGCCTCGGCGTGCGGCCCGGGCAGCCCGGCCAGCGGTTCGCCGACCCACAGCCGCTGCGCGGCCAGCAGGACCTCCCGGACCTCCTGCGGCGGGGCCTGCTCGTCGCGTAGCTGTCCGGCCGTGGCCAGCAGTTCCTCCCAGCGGGCCGCGTCCACCTCCGCGTCGGGCACCCGCAGCGCGTAGCCGTCGCCGACGCGCACCAGCGGCATCCGCTGCGGATCCGGCCCGGTGTACGGCTTGAAGGCCGACCGCAGCCGGGAGACGGCCAGCTGGACGGCCTTGCGGGGGTCGGCGGGCGCTGCCCCGCCCCACACCCCCTCCACCAGCACCGGCGTCGCCACCGTCCGTCCGGCGGCGCTCAGCAGCACCGCCAGGACGGCCCGCTGCTGCGGCCGGCCCAGTTCGATCTCCCGCTCCCCGTGCCAGGCGCGCAGTGGCCCCAGCAGTCCGAACCGCAGCCCGGACGCCCCGATGTCAACCATGTCCCGTCCCCGAATGTCGTCCGGTGCCCGGATCACGCCACTTCCGTACGGACGGCGGCGCCCCCTGATCCGGTCACCTATGCTCTGTCACGGATTGTGTACTTGAAACTCATGGCTTCGAGGGGTGGGGGCATGGGGCTCGAATTCCGTGTGCTGGGGCCGCTGCGGGCCCGGTGCGACGGCCACGAGATCGACCTCGGTCGGCCGCAGCAGCGGGCCGTGCTGGCCGCCCTGCTGCTGGCCCCGGGCCAGCTCGTGCCCACTGAACGGCTGGTCGAGGGCTTGTGGGGCGAGGATGACGCCCGTTGGCCCAAGGCTCCGGCCGGCCAGATCGGCACCCACGCGCACCGGCTTCGCCGCGCCCTCGCGGCCCCCGGCCTACTGGTCGCCACGGCCGGTGGCTACCGGCTGGAGGTGGATCGGGCCGCCGTCGACCTGTTCCGCTACGAGGACGGAGTGAGCCAGGCCGTCACGCTGCGCTACGACGACCCCCTGCGGGCCCGGGAGTTGCTCGCCGGCGCGCTCGCGCTGTGGGAGGGGCGCGCGCTGGACGGCGTGCCCGGCGGTTTCGCCGAACGCGCCCGCGAACGGCTCGCCGCCGGCCACCACGCCGCCGTCAAGGTGCTGCACGACCTGGACCTGGCGCTCGGCCGGCACACCGAGGCGCTGCCCGCGCTGGACGCGCTCGCCGCCGCACACCCGCGCGACGAGGAGGTGCAGCGCCTCCACCTGCTGGCCCTGCACCGCTGCGGGCGGACGGCCGAGGCGCTGGCCGCCTTCGAGGCCCTGCGCGAACGGCTGGACCGCGAGCTGGGGCTCGAACCGGCACCGGCGGTCGCGGACCTGCACGCCCGCATCCGGGGAGGGGGCGCCGAGCTCGCGGCGCCGTCCGCCCCCGTACCGCCGCGCCGGCCCGCCCGGCCCTGCCAACTGCCGCCGGACATCCCCGACCTGGTCGGGCGGGCGGCCCAGGTGCGGGAGGCCGAGCGGATCCTGCGGGCGGCCGGAGGCGGCGGTGACGGCGATGGTGCCGACGTCGGGGCCTCGCCGGTGCTCGGCCTGTCCGGGCCGGCCGGCAGCGGCACCTCCGCGCTCGCCGTGCACCTGGCGCACACCGTCCAGGACGCCTTCCCGGACGGGCAGCTGTACGCGGCCGGCGAGACGGCGGAGCCGGGCACGGTGCTGGCCGCCTTCCTGCGGGCCCTGGGGGAGCGGCCCGTCGAGGACGCCGGTGTCGGCGAACTGGGCGCGCGCTACCGGGCCGCGCTCGCCGGGCGGCGGGTGCTCGTCGTGCTCGACGGCGTCACCGACCCGGCGCCGCTGCTGCCCGCGGTGGCGGGCTGCGCGGCCGTCGTGGCCGGCGCCGAACCGGGCGCCCTGCCCGCCGACGCGGCCCGGCTGGCCGTGGGCCCGCTGGAGCCGCAGGACGCGTACGAGCTGCTGGCCCGGGTCGTCGGCGCCGAGCGGATCCGCCGGGAGCCGGGCCCGGCCGCCGAGGTCGCCGAGCTCTGCGGATACCTGCCCGTACTCCTGCGGTCGGTGGCGGCGCGCCTCGCGGCCCGCCCGCAGTGGTCCGTCGCCGACCTGGTCCGCTGGCTCGCCGAACGGGGCGCCTGAGCGGCGCTCCGGCCCGGTGCGGCCTCGGCCGACGGGGGACCGCCGGTCGGGCCGCGTCGCGCGGGGGCTAGTAGAGGTCCGAGGACATCGCCCAGATGCGGACGTCGCTGGTGGGCGTGGTGACGAAGGGGAGCTCGCCGTCACCCCAGTAGATGGCGACGCCGCCGAGGTCCTTCACCACCAGCCGGGCGCCCGGGTGCCCGTACGTGCCGGAGGACCAGCAGACGCCCCCGGAGGCGGAGTAGACGACCAGGTTGCCGTCGGACTGCATGACCGCCTTGTACCCGCAGTGGTTCACGTTGGTGCGGGAGTCCCAGACGGCCACCGGGTTCGGGGTGTTGTAGTTGCGGTAGACGACCAGGTTGCCGTCGGGCTGCATGATCAGCCGGGACCGCGCGGAGTCGACGTGCCAGCCCGGGTAGAGCGGCTCGTCGTTCCACAGCGTGTGGGTCGACGGGTCGTACGCCGCCTGCGCGGTGCCGGCCCCCAGCATCGTCCCCGTCAGTGCCAGCGCCGCGGCCGCCACCCCGACGGCCATGCGTCGCACAGCCTTCACTGCCTTCACTGCCTTCATCCCCGGGTACCTCTTTCGTCCATCTCGCGCCCGTGAAAGTACGGGGCGCCCCGTGGAAACGACCATGGGGCAAGGCGGTAGACAAACGATGAACGATCCCGTTGATGGGCGGGGGCGAGACGGCTCAGCCGCCGTGTTCCTCGTCCTCGTGGGCGGCGGTGTGGCCGGTGTGGCCGGCGTGGCTGGTGTGGCTGGTGTGGTCAGCGCGGTCTGCGGCCGGGCCGGACAGCACCCGCCGGGCGTTGGCCTCGGCCTCGCGCTCGAAGCGGTCGGACGGGTCGCTGACGCTCAGCCCGGAGCCGTTGTCGGAGCCCGCCACGGGGCCCTGCCGCTGCTGGAGGACGTGGGTCAGCTCGTGGGCGAGGGTGTGCCGGTCGCCGCCGCCGTCGCCGATGACGACGTGGTTGCCGGAGGTGTAGGCGCGGGCGCCGATCTCGGCGGCGGAGCTCCGGGCGGCGCTGTCGTCGTGGATCCGGACGTCCGAGAAGTCGGCGCCCAGGCGGGACTCCATGTCGGCGCGGGTGGCACCGTCGAGCGAGCGGCCGCCGCTGCGCAGCACGTCGTGGACGGCGGTGCCGGAGCGCTGTACCTGGCCGGCCCGCTGGAGCCGTTGGACGACGGCGGCGTTGCCGACGGACGCCTGGAGCCCGAGCAGCGCGGGTGCTGGTGTCCGGGCGGAGGCGGGAGAGCTGGTCGAGGGGGTGTGCGCCTTGTCGTCACTGTCACGGGTCCTCATCGGCGTCCCTTCGGGTCGGTGGCCGGTGAGTCCTGGATACCCCGCCCACGCCCGGAGCGGTAGGGATGGCGGGGGCAGCAACCCTGCCCCCGGGGGCATCACAGCCCGTTGGTTGGTCCCCAACATGTGGACGGAGCAAGAGGATTGCCGTCGAGGGTAGGGCGTGCAGGCGAGGCGGCCATGCTGGATCAGTGAAGCCGGTACTCCTCGTGCGGGATGGCTCGCTCCCACACCGTTTCGAATGTCGACTTCACCAGTTCGACGACGGCCGGCTCGGTGCGCCATTCACGGTCGACGACCTCACCGACGCCCGAGAAGTACGTGAACAGCACCGACGCCCCGTCGAACAGCCACAGGTCGGTGCCGGGCAGCGCGATGTCGGCCGCCTGCCGGCGGGGAAGCCAACGGACCTGTTCGCCCGCTCGGACGTTCGGGAACGTCACGTCGTACTCGTATCGGATGTAGTCGGTGACCGGCTCGGAGACGACCCGGGCGCGCCTCATCGCGACACCGCGTGCCGTCGTCTCGGCTACCACGTCCAGGAACGGGCGCCACCAGGACGATCGCTCGGCCGCAGGGTCAAGGCGTTTGCCCTGCTGCCATGCGATGAACTCGGGGTCGCTGGGCTGGTAGGTGTCGCGCATCTCAAGGTGTACGGCGGAAATTTTGGCCGCAGCCAGGCCCTCAAGTACTGGGTTCGTCATCGTTCCTCCTCATCGCCGCGCAGATCTGCTTTGCCGCCCGCTCGTTGGGCTCCAACGAGCGGGCGGGAGGGGCCTCGTCCTACGGCACCCGGCTGATGACGGTGGCCGGGCCGTCGAGGAAGACCTGCTGCTCGTCGCCGACGATCCGGAGCCCGAACCGGTCCGGGCCCGGCCGGTCGGCCTTCTCCCACCAGCCGTGGGCCTCCTCGATCTCGTCCCAGAGTCGGCGAGGCCCGTACTGCCAGACCGTGAACCGTTCCTCCTGGCGGCCATCGTGGTCCACCGCGGCCCACGAGGTGGCGTCCGTGGTGGCCACCCACAGACGGGTGGCCACCCCCTCGATGTCGGGTTCGTGATGCCAGGCGGTCCACACGTCGCCGAGTTTCAGGCCGAGTGCGAACCGTACGTCCAGGTCATCGCCGCACACCTGCCACGGCGACAGCCGGGTGGTGGACTCGTCGGGCTGGTGGTGGTCGCGTACGACGTCCCGGTAGATCCGCAGGTCCGTCCGCTGGGCGCGCATCAGCATGAACGAGCCGTGCGCGCTGAACTTCCCGTAGGTGTGGTGCTCGCCGACGACGAGCCTGAGCAGGCCGAAGGAGAGCATCGGGCTCTCCCAGGGTGTGACGATCACGCCGCCGGGGTCGGTCTGCTCGATCCACGCCGTCGGCACCCTGCGGACCGAGCAGGTGGAGATGATCCGGTCGTACGGCTGCCGGGAGGCCCAGCCGTCGGCGCCGTCCCCGCAGACGGCCTCCACGGCGAGCCCGGCCGCGTTGAGCGAGGCGCGGGCTTGCCGGGCGACGTCAGGGTCGACCTCGATGGAGGTGACCCGGTCGGCGCCGAGCCGGTGGGCGAGCAGCGCGGCGTTCCAGCCCGTTCCGGTGCCGATCTCCAGGGCCTTCAAGCCCGGCCAGACACCGAGGTCGTCGAGCATCCGCACGACCATGGCGGGCGAGGAGGCGGAGGACGACGCCCAGGCCTCCGCGCTGTCGGCCGGTTCCTCGCCGTCGTTGACCTGCGTGACGACAGGCCCGTTGGCGTAGGCGGCCTCGAACCACCGGTCGGGCTCGTCCCGGAGGTCGCAGGGCCGGAGGTCTCCGTTCTCGTCGTCCAGCCAGATCCGGTCCGGCAGGAACCGGTGACGCGGGGTCGCCCTGACCGCGTCCTTCCATTCCTGCGGGACGGGCTTGCCGAGTTCTTCGCTGATGGCCAGGAGCAGGCCGCGCACGGCGGCCTGCTCCTGGTGGATGTTCTCCGTCACTGGTCCTTCTTTTCGTGCTTCGGAGGCGGCTTCGGGCGCGAGGTGTCCTTGGACGGCTTGTCCTTGCCCGGGTCCTGCTGGCCCGCGTGCTTGCCGGCCGTTCCGCTCATTGGCCCTCCCTGTTGGTCGGTGAGGTGTGGAGGTCGTCGCGTGGCTACAGGTCCGGCGGCCTCGGCGACGGGGGCGAGGCGGGCTTCTTCGGCTTCGGGGGATCGGTGACCTGCAACGGCCTGCTCCTGTCAGCTCGTTGTGTCCTCAACGGTAGGGAGGGGGCCTGCGCCCGGTCGATGAACTTGCTCGACCTTGCCCGGATTCACCCGAGCGCGTTGATGGCCTGGGTGATGAGCGAACGCGCCTCGGCGCCGTAGACCGCGATGCTCGCCAGCTCGGAGAAGGCCTGGCCGTACTCGGCGATCTCCGCTGGTTGGGTGATGGTGAGGTGGGCGGAGACAAGCTCGACGTTCACCTGCGCATCGTCGTACATGGTGAAGGACTCAACCGGCCATCCTGCACCCCTGGTTGTCCCGAGGGGAATCACTCCGAGGCTGACCGAGGGAAGGGAACCGACACCGATCAGATGGCCAAGTTGGCCCAGGAGGACGTCCGGCGTGCCGATGACCGTTCGCAGCACCCACTCCTCGACCAGGACGGCGAAGCGGTGGTCTCCGGTGTGCAGCACGTTCTGCCGCTCCATCCGTACGGCGACGGCTTCATCGACGTCGTCGGGCGTGTTGCGCAGCGACACGATCGTGTGGAGCACCGCACGCGTGTAGGCGGCGGTCTGGAGCAGGCCAGGGACGACCCACGACTGATACATGCGGAAGCGGCGTGTCCGCTCGAACAGCGGGCGTACGGATTCCTGCGCCCGCTTGAGTCCGGCTCGTTCGAGGCGGCGCCACTCGACGTACATGCCTTCGATGTTCCGGGCAGTCGCGATGAGGTCCGCGGCCTGATCAGGGACGCCACAGATGGCCGTCCAGACGCGTATGTCAGCCTCCGACGGCATCACCCGGCCACTCTGGATCTTGGAGCACTTCGATTCATGCCACCCAGCGGCCTCGGCCACCGCCCGCGCGCTGAGTCCGGAGTCTCGCCGGATATCGCGCAGACGCTGGCCGAGAGCCTGTTTGGCTTGCTGGACGCTGGATGACGCGGACACGGTCTAGTGCCAATGCCAGTGACTTTAGGTTGTGTCGTGCTGGGTGACGGTGACTGTTGCCGGTTGTGGTGGTGGCCAGTTGTGGTGTTGGGCGCGTTTGAGGGGCCAGTTGGACATCTTGCGTTTGATGACGCGGGGGCAGGTCCGCTGACGTCGTGGGGGTAGCAGGCGTTCGGCGATCTCAGTCAGGGTGCGGGTCAGTGCGCGGGCGAGTCTGCCGGGGGGAAAATGCCGCCTGGGCGGGGACCTGGCGGCGTACGACGCGCAGGCTGCGGGTGAACGAGAGCCGGTCGACGTCCAGGCCGTCGTTGAGGGCGGCCTGGTG